>JAPUJA010000138.1 GCA_027296525.1 Pseudomonadota bacterium
AGACAGGCTATTTGGACGGCCATCTTCTCGTGGCGATGCCCACGATGAGCGATCCGCGGTTCGCGCGGACGGTGATCTACCTGTGCGCGCACACCGCCGATGGCGCGATGGGCCTGGTCATCAACAGGCTCCTCGACTCGCTCACCTTCCCTGACTTGCTCGAGCAACTCGGCATCCAAACGTCGAACGTGAGTGACGAGATCCGCGTGCATTTCGGCGGGCCGGTCGAATCGGCGCGCGGCTTCGTCCTTCACTCGACCGATTATATGCACGACGCCAGCATGATCGTCGATGGCAACATCGCGCTCACCGCGACCGTCGATGTGCTCAAGGCGATGGCGGACGGAATGGGCCCCCGCCGGCACCTGCTCGCGCTCGGTTACGCGGGCTGGGCGCCCGGCCAGCTCGATGCCGAAATCCAGGCCAACGGATGGCTCCTTTGCCCGGCGGACGAAAACCTCGTCTTCGGCACGGACGTGATCTCCAAATGGAGCCAGGCGGTCGACAAGATCGGCATCGACATCACCAAGCTCGCGACGGAATCGGGCCACGCCTAAGGCCCCTCGCCGGCCCCTCCACGAAAATCAACCAAGATCCCAGCCGCGCGCGCGAGCGCGGCGAAGCGGCGCATCGGCTCTCAAGCCGGCGGCGCGTCCTCCTTCCGGAAGTCTTTTTCGATCAGCGCGTAGAGCAGATGATCGTGCCAGCGCCCGTTGATGCGCAGATATTCATGGGCGTAGCCTTCGCGGCGAAAGCCGCACTTCTCGAGCAAGCGGCGGCTCGATTCGTTGTCGGGCAGACACGCCGCCTCGATTCGGTGAAAGTCGAGCGGGCCGAAGCAGTCGGTCAGAAGCCCGCGCAGCGCCTCGGTCATGTAGCCCTGGCGGGCGTAAGGCTCGCCGATCCAATAGCCGAGACTGCAGGACTGGGCGACCCCCCGCTGCACGCGGCTCAAGGAGATCCCGCCCAAAAGCTCGTCGCTCTCTCGGTGAAAGATGAAGAAGGCGCAACCCAGATCCTGTTCCTGGTCCTGGGCCGCGCGGCGCAGCCGCCGGCGATAGGCGCTTTTGCTCAGCGCATCCTCGGCCCAGCTCGGCTCCCAGGGCTCGAGGAAGGCACGGGAGATGGTTCTCAAGCGGATCCAGGCATCGCGATCACGCCGGTGGGGCGGGCGTAGGTAAACACGCGAGCCCGTGATTGTGGCCGCCAGCCCTTTCGCGCGCGAGAGGCCGATGAGGCGGGTCAAGCGGGCTTCCGAATGCGAAAGACGTAGACCCCCTCCTCCTCATGCCATTCTTCGAGAGTGGTCTGCGTCGTCTGGCAAAAGGCCTGAAAATCTGCCACCGAAGATGGATCCGTCGCGAGCACTTCGAGGAGCCCGCCGGGCGGCACCTCGCGCAAGGCCTTCTTGGCCCTGAGCACAGGCAGTGGGCAGATGAGGCCGGTGGCGTCGAGCCGATGCAACATCGCACGCCCCTTCGCGGTTAACCGGAGAGCCGCGCGCGGATCGCGTCGAAGCTTTCCAACCCGTTGATCGGGCCGGTCGCGGCGAGGGTCGGGCGGCCACTCTCGACGAGGCGCCGCGCGAGCCGTGCGACCGCCTCGGAGTCGACCGCCTCGATCTCGGCGATGAGCTCGGGCACGGGAACGACCCGCCCGTAAATGAGGAGCTGACGGGCGAGCTGCTCGCAGCGCGCCGAGGTGCTCTCGAGAGACATCAAAAGCCCCGCCTTGATCTGCGCGTGCGCGCGTTTCAACTCCTCCTCGCGAGCCGGCCTCTCGACCTTCACGATCTCGTCGCAGATCACGGGCACGAGCTCGCCCAGCTGTTGGCTGCCCGTGCCCGCATAGATGCCGAAGATACCGCCGTCCAGATAGGCCGAGGCGAAGGAGAAAACGGAATAGGCGAGCCCGCGCTTCTCGCGCACTTCCTGGAAGAGCCTGGAGGACATGCCACCGCCGAGCAGCGTCGAGAGCACTTGCTGGGTATAGAAATCCGCGTCCCCATAGGCCACGCCGTCGAACCCGACGATGAGGTGGACCTGCTCGTAGTCCTCCGTCTCGCGCCACTCGCCGCCCGCGTAGCGCGCGGGCTCGCGCGCCTCGCGACCCTCGGTTCGAAGCGAATCGAAGAGCCCGGCGGCGAGCTCGACGAAGCGGCGGTGCTCGATGTGCCCGGCGGCGGAGAGCACCATGCGGGGCGCGTGATAACGATCCGCCATGTAGCCCGCGAGTGTCTCGCGCGACATCTCGGCAATCAGAGGCGCGGGCCCGAGGATCGTGCGCCCCATGGGCTGATCGGGATAGGCCGCTTCCTGGAAGCGGTCGAACACGAAATCGTCCGGCGTGTCGTTGACCTGGGCGATCTCCTGGATGACGACCGTGCGCTCCCGCGCGAGCTCCTCCTCATCGAACACGGAGCGCTGGAGGATGTCGGCGAGGATGTCGAGCGCGAGCGGGACGTCCTCTTTGAGCACCTTCGCCGTATAGGCCGTCTGTTCGCGCGAGGTGTAGGCGTTGATATGCCCGCCCACGGCCTCGATCTCTTCGGCGATGGCTTGCGCGCTGCGGCTCTCGGTCCCCTTGAAGGCCATATGTTCGAGCATGTGCGAGACGCCGTTGTCCCCGGCGCTCTCGTAGCGCGAGCCCGTGTCCACCCAGACGCCGACCGAGGCGGTCTCGACCTGAGGCATGGTCTCGCTCACGACACGCAGTCCGTTGGGGAGGGTCGTGACCTCGACCGTCATGCCACACGCTCCTTTGGACGGGCGCGCCGCTCCTCGCGCATGTGCCGTTTCAAGTCATCGGGATCGTTGGGCAGCACCGTGACGCGCTCCTCGCGCTCCTCGAGATCCGCGAGCCGGTCGGGAAGCGCGGGACGCCGCCCGGTCGCCCGCTCCACCGCGTCGGGAAACTTCGCGGGATGAGCGGTCGCGAGCGCGACCCGGGGTATGGCGCGATCGAGGCCCGCCATCCTCAGGGCGGCGACGCCCGTGGCGGTGTGCGGGTCGATGAGACTGCCGGTCTCGCGCTCGATCGCGGCGATGGTCGCGAGCGTCCGCTCGTCATCCACGCGCGCCGCGCCGTAGAGCGCACGCACAGGAGCCATCCGCTCAGGTTCAAGCGTCAATTCGCTATTCACGCCGAAGCCCTCCATCAATGCCGCGACGGCCGCCCCATCGCGATCCTGAAGCTCAAACAGAAGCCGCTCGAAATTGCTCGCGACCTGAATATCCATGGCGGGGCTGATCGTCGGCTCGACCGTGCTGCGGCGATAGGTTCCGCTCGCGATGAAGCGCGCGAGGATGTCGTTTCGGTTGGTCGCAACGATCAGACGCGAGATGGGAAGGCCCATCATTCGCGCGACGTGGCCCGCGAAGACGTCGCCGAAATTCCCGCTCGGCACGGCAAAGACGATCTCGCGTGCGCCGAGCGCGAGCGCGCTCGCGAAATAATAGACCGCCTGCGCCATGTTGCGCGCCCAGTTGATCGAGTTGACCGCGCCTAGCCGCATCTCGGCGCGGAAGGCGGCATCGGCGAAGAGCGCTTTGACGAGCGCCTGGCAGTCGTCGAAGGTGCCTTCGAGCGCGACGTTGTGAATGTTTTCGGCCTGAACGGTGGTCATCTGGCGGCGCTGCACCTCGGAGATCCGGCCCTTGGGATGGAGGATGAAGAGCTCGAGATTGGCCCGCCCGCGGCAGGCCTCGATCGCGGCCGATCCGGTGTCGCCCGAGGTGGCGCCAAGGATCGTCAGGCGCTCGTCTCGCTCGCCCAGAAAATGGTCGAACAGCCGCGCCAGCGGCTGCAGGGCGACGTCTTTGAAAGAGAGGGTCGGCCCGTGATAGAGCTCGAGGATCCATTCACCGGCACCGATCTGACGGAGCGGCGCGACCGCACGGTGGTCGAAGCCGGCATAGGCGTCGTCGGTGAGACGCGCGAAGCTTTCCGCCGCGATCGTCTCGCCCAGAAACGGCGCCATCAACTTGCACGCGAGCTCGGGGTAGGCGAGCCCCTTCAGGGCGTCGAGGTCGGAGGTCGAAAAACGCGGCCACTCTTCGGGCAGGTAGAGTCCGCCGTCGGGCGCCAGGCCCGCGAGCAGCGCCTCCTCGAAATCGACGGCGGGGGCCTCACCCCGGGTACTGACATAGCGCACGAGATCGTTCCGCGTTTCAACTTTTTGGGAAGACGAGATTATCCCCGGCCCCGACCGCAGGCAAGCGAGCCCCCAGACCCGACCCTTCGGCAGCGCACGGAACGTCCGGTCACGTCAGATACCGCTTCTTGAGATGCGCCTTGAAGAATGCCGCATCGAGCGGCCGACCGCTGGCGGCGCGGATGAGCTCCGCGCTCGAGTGGAACGAGCCGAACCCGTGGATATTTTTCCGAAGCCATTCGAGCAACGGACGGAAATCGCCCTGGGCGATCCGCTCGGGCAGCTCGGGCTCATCGCGCGTCGCGGCGTCGTAGAGCTGCGCCGCCGCAACCGCCCCCAGGGTGTAACTCGGGAAATAGCCGAACAGCCCCACCGCCCAGTGAATATCCTGAAGGCACCCCTCTTGATCCGTCCTCGGGCGGATGCCCAGGAATTCGGCCATCCCCTCGACCCAGGCGCCGGGAAGATCGGCGACCTTCAGATCACCGGCGAGCATCGCCTTCTCGAGACGGTAGCGCAGCATGACGTGGAGCGGATAGGTCACCTCATCGGCATCCACCCGGATGAGGCTCCGCGCGACCGTGCGATAATGGCGTTCGAGGTTGGCGGCCTCCCACGCCCGCCCGCTCACGTCCGTGTGGGGGGCGAAGGCCTCCTTGATCAGCGGTTGGACGAAGCGGATGAACTCGCTGCCTCGGCAGACCTGCATCTCGACGAGCAGCGACTGGCTCTCATGCAGGCCCATGCCGGGCGCGGCGCCGACGGGCTGGTCGAGCCAGGCGCGCGGAAGACCGAGTTCGAAGAGGGCATGGCCCGTCTCGTGCAGAACAGCCATGAGCCCCGGAGCGAAAT
Organism: Pseudomonadota bacterium; assembly: GCA_027296525.1. GTDB lineage: Bacteria > Pseudomonadota > Alphaproteobacteria > UBA828 > JAPUJA01 > JAPUJA01. The sequence continues at coordinate 5,006 of JAPUJA010000138.1, forward strand.
TCTTCTCGTCATAGCGGGTCGTGATACGCACGTCCGATGGCGTGCCGCCGCAGAAGGGATGCTCGCTCACATCGAGGCGTCCCGAATCGAAGTCGAAGCCGAGCGCCTCCATGAGACGGTGCGCGAGCGCGCGTTGGGCCTCGATCGGGAAAGTCCCCTCGAGGGGCAGGGGCTTGGGGCCTTTGGCCTGATGCTCGAGGACCTCGTCCACGAAGCCGGGAAGGAAGCGGCCGAGCTCGTCGAACAGCGTGTCGATGGTCTCGACCTTTATTCCGGGCTCGTGGCTGTCGATGAGCGCGTCGAAGGGGCTAAGCCCGAGGGCATCGCCGAGCGCGGTGCCGAGCTCGCGGACGCGCGCGAGCAAGGGCTCGAAGGCCTCGGCGAAGCCCGCGAAGTCGTCCTCGGCCCGCGCCCGACGCCAGCGCATCTCGCAACGCCCGCGCGCCTTGGTGTAGGCTTCGACGAGCTCGGCCGGAAGCGCCTGGGCGCGTTTGATCTTGCGCCGCATCTCTCTCAAGTTCGCCCGCTCCCAGGGACCGAACGAGGCGAGCTCCTCCTCCGCCCGGGCGACGAGCTCGGCAAGCGCGGGATCGGTGAGGATCTCGTGGCCCATGACCTCGAGGGTCGCGATCTGGGCCGCGCGCGTTTCGGCGCCGCCCTCGGGCATCATGGTCGCCCAGTCCCACCCCAACACGGCGCCCGCCCCCTCGAGATGCGAGAGCCGTTGAAAGCGCGCCTCGAGCGCGCCGTAGGCGGGCGGCAGCTCCTCAGGCCCGCGCCGGGACGGCGGCGTCATTCGTCCCCATCCTTCGCGGGCCGGCGGCGGTGGTAGAGCACGAAGATCAC
>JAPUJA010000139.1 GCA_027296525.1 Pseudomonadota bacterium
GTCGTTGAGCGTGAAGGAGTTGACCTGGCCGAGCTCGATGTCGTGATAGTGGAGGTAGGTGCCATCGCCCACGATGAGCACCGGGGTCGGCGGTTCGTAGGCGAAGCGGAGCCGGCCCGGGCGTTTGAGATAGAAGGTGCCGTGGGCGAGCGAGCCGTCCGGGTTGATCTGCACGAAGTCCGAACGGAGCGAATGGATCGCTTCGAGATAAGCCTGCGCGCGTGTGACATCCGCCTTATCCTCGGCGCTCAAGACCGGCGCGTCTTGGCCGAGCACGGGCGCGGCGGCCGCGAGCAGAAGGCCGAGGAGGAAAAACGCGGCGGTGAGTTGCGGACGCTGTGCCATGGCTCTCGGGCGATGAGTCAACGGAATTAGATACCATGATTTTGGCCAAAACCGGGCGCGCTGCGAAGCCTTCAAGAACGGTTTGCGGTGTCCGAAGGCGGGCCGCCGCCTCGGCGGGCCGCCGTCTCAGCGAGTCCGATCGTCGATGTCGCGCGCGAGCACCTCGCGCCGGCCGACATGGTTCGCGGGGCTTATGACGCCTTCGACCTCCATGCGTTCGATGATACGCGCCGCACGGTTATAGCCGATTTGAAGGTGGCGCTGAACGAAACTCGTGGAGGCCTTGCGCTCCCGGCAGATGAGGGCAAGCGCCTGATCGTAGAGCGGATCCTCGCCCGCCGCCTCGAGCCCCGGTGCCATCACGGCCTCGGGCGCTTCGGTCACGGCCTCCAGATAATCGGGCCGCGCCTGCTTCTTCAGGTAGGCGACGATGCGCTCGACCTCGGTGTCGCTCACGAAGGGACCGTGCACGCGGGTGAGCCGCCCGCCCGCCTCCATGTACAGCATGTCGCCTTGGCCAAGAAGCTGCTCGGCCCCCTGCTCGCCCAGGATCGTGCGGCTGTCGATCTTCGAGGACACCTGAAAGCTGATGCGGGTCGGAAAGTTGGCCTTGATCGTGCCGGTGATGACGTCGACCGATGGCCTTTGCGTCGCCATGATGAGATGGATGCCGGCCGCGCGCGCCATCTGCGAGAGCCTCTGAATCGCGCCTTCGACCTCCTTGCCCGAGAGCATCATGAGATCGGCCATCTCGTCGACGATCACGACGATGAGCGGCAGGGGTTCGAGATCGAGCGGGTGCTCTTCGAAGATCGGCTCGCCGGTTTCGGAATCGAAACCCGTCTGTACGACGCGCGTGAGCTCTTCGTCCCGCTCGCGCGCTTCGGCGAGGCGCTTGTTGTAGCTCGCGATGTTGCGCACGCCGAGCTTCGCCATGAGCTGGTAGCGCTCCTCCATCTCCCGGACCGTCCATTTGAGCGCGATCAGCGCCTTCGTCGGATCGGTCACCACCGGGGTAAGCAGATGCGGGATGCCGTCATAGACCGAAAGCTCCAGCATCTTGGGGTCGATCATGATGAACCGGCACTGGTCGGGCGCCAGCCGGTAGACGAGCGAGAGGATCATCGAGTTGATCGCGACCGACTTGCCCGAGCCGGTCGTGCCCGCGACGAGCAGATGGGGCATGCGCGCGAGATCGACGACCACCGGCGCGCCGCTGATCTCCTTCCCGAGCGCAAGCGTCAGCCGCGCGGCGGTGTTCTCGTAGGCCTCGGTCGAGAGCAGCTCGCGCAGATGGACGGTCTCGCGATCGCTGTTCGGGATCTCGATGCCGATGACGTTGCGCCCCGGGATGACGGCGGCGCGCACCGAGACGGCGCTCATGTAACGCGCGATGTCGTCGGCGAGCCCGATCACGCGGGAGGATTTCGTGCCCGGCGCGGGCTCGAGCTCGTAGAGGGTGACCACCGGTCCCGGGCGGACCTTCACGATCTCGCCGCGCACGCCGAAATCGTCGAGCACCGATTCGAGGAGACGCGCGTTCTGAGCAAGCGCCTCGTCGTTGAGCGCGAGGGCCGGCCTGTTGGGCGGCTCAGAGAGCAGTTTGAGCGGCGGCAGCTGGTAGTCGCCGGCCTCGATGAGATCGAGGGTGCCCTGCCGCTCGGCCTGGCCGCGCCGCCCCTGGCGGGCCTTGGGGGCGCGCTTTTCGACGATCTCGACCGGCGGACGGACGGACGGGAGGGGCGCGTCCTCGAACGCCGGCGGCACGCCCGGGCGGCCGAAGCGGGGCTCGACCCTTTCGCTTGTCCCCGCGCGCTCGGCCTGGGAGGCGCCGGCCTGGGAGGCGACGGCCGCGCGCACGCTCCGATAGGCCTCGGCACCCGTGCGTGCGGTGAAGCGGCCCGAGGCCAAGAGGCCCCGGCCGAGCGCGCGCCACTCCCGCGCGGTCAGGCCGAGCGCCGGCACCAGAAACAGGAGTGCGCCCAGGAGGCCCGCGGCGACCAGCGTCGGCACGCCGGCGGCGGACGCGCCCTCGGCCAGCAGCGCCGTCGCGATGATCTGGCCCAGGCTTCCGCCCATGCCGCTCGCGAGTGGCCAGGCCGCGGGCTGGGGGAGCGCGGCGAAGCCGATCGCGGCCGCCGTCACGCCGAGCGGCAGGAGGGCGAGCCTCAAGGCCCAAAGCGAGAGGCGGTGCCGTTTGATGAGCACCCATCCCCAGGCGATGAGCGCGAGCACCAGCGCCGCGCCCGCGAGGCCCGTGCTCTGAAGCAGCAGATCCGAGGCGAAGGCGCCGGCGGCTCCCGCCTTGTTGACCACCACGTCGTGGCCCGCGCTGTTGAGCGAGGGATCCCCGGGCGAATAGGTCGCGAGCGCGAGGGCCAGGAGCGCTCCCAGTAGCATGAGCGCCGCGCCGGCCGTCTCGATCAGGCGAAGGCGGAAGAACCTGCCGAGCCCCCGGGGGAAGAAGGCCGGGCTTCTCAAAGAGCTCGTTCGCGCGACCATGGGATAAGTGCCTTGGGCCCCCTCTGCCGGGAAACGGCGCGGCAACAATACGCCAAGACGCAGCCCACCGGTGGCGCGCCCCCGCCTGCCCCTAACTTAAGGGAGAGGTTGAGGAACGCGTGACTTCCCCTTGTATAAGGGGGAAAAGTATAGCGTGGAAAACCTAAATGATGCTAGCGAAACCGGGCGGTCCCCAGAGGCGTGGAGAGCAAGCGCGTGGCCGCGGGAACCCTCGGCGTCCACGTCCTTCCTGGTTTTAATAGCAAAATCAATGT
>JAPUJA010000014.1 GCA_027296525.1 Pseudomonadota bacterium
GGTATCGGCGTAGATGCCGTAAGCGCCGACGAGCTCATCGGTTTCGTCGAGAACCGGCACGTGCTGAGAAATGTAGTGACGAGTCAGGTTCCCGATGATCACGCTGTCTTCGGATCGCACGGGCTCCTTCGTCTCGCGCAGCTCGCCGAGGATCTCGTCGAAAAGCCGAAATTTGCTTCTCTGCCGGTGCGACGGATTGTCGAAGGTGCGCGCGGCGAGGGCAACCATGCTGTGATATTGCGGACTGGCGTAGAGCAAATTCCCGGCCTCGTCGCAGACGTAAATCGACGGCCCCTCGCTCAGCATCCTTTCGAGGATGAGACCGGTGAGCCCGTCGGTGAGATCGGGGGCGGCGATGTCGCGCCCGGCCGCGCGGGGCACCCCGTCCGCGCTCACGGCTTCGCCGGACGGCAAGCCGTCCTTCGATCGCCCGGGGGCCTTGGACTTGTCGTCAGACTTTGCCATAGGGACAGAGTAAGCGTGCTGGGGGCGCGCGACTCGCGCTCCGCCGATCCTACAGAAGACACCATTAATATTAATATGTGGTAAGTTCTAATCCCCGCCGAGTGCCCGTAAAAGCCTTGATTCGTCAACGATTTCGGGCCTCGCCCGGGAGCTTGCCACGGCCGGCGCGAGCGCAAGACGGACGCGCTTGGCAACGGTTATACTCGCGATCATGGCCGAGCCCAAGCCCGCCGACTCCCCGATGATGACGACCCGCGAGGTCGCGGCCTATTTGCGCATCAAGGAGCGCAAGGTCTATGAGCTCATCAAGGCCGGGCGCATTCCCTGTCGCCGGGTGACCGGGAAGTGGCTCTTCCCCAAACGCGATATCGATGCCTGGCTCGCTCAGGGCGCCCATGTGCTCTCGGGAGGGCCGGCTCCCGGTCATCCGCCGGCGGTGATCGCGGGGAGCCACGATCCGCTGCTCGAATGGAGCGTGCGGGAATCGGGATGCGCGCTCGCCATGCTGGCGGGCGGCAGCGTCGACGGCCTCGATCGCTTCGTTGCGGGCGAAGCGTTGGTTTGTGGTCTTCACCTCATCGACCCCGAGAGTGGTGAATACAATCTTTCGGCGCTCGGGGCGCGAAGCGAAGGGCAGGGCGTCGTGATGATCGAGTGGGTGCGTCGCGAGCAGGGGCTCGTCCTTAGCCCCGGCAATCCGCTCGGCATCACTGGGCTCGCCGACCTCGTCGAGAAGAAGGCGCGCGTGATCAAGCGCCAGCCCGAGGCCGGAAGCCAAGTTCTTCTGGCGCATCTCCTGTCCGAGGCGGGTATCGCGGAAACGGCGCTCAATCGGGTTTCAGGACCTGCGTTGACCGAAGGCGATCTTGCCGAGGCGATAAGCGAGGGCAAGGCGGACGCGGGGCTGGGCGTGCGTGCCGCCGCCCACCAGCATCATCTCGATTTTCTTCCTCTTCATTGGGAGCGGTACGACTTCGTGATTCGCCGACGCGATTATTTCGAGCCGCCCTTTCAGCGCTTGCTCGCCTTTTGCCGCGGCGCGGCCTTCGCGGCCCGTGCTGCGGAGCTCGAGGGATATGATTGCGCTGGTCTCGGTCGGGTCGTCTTCAACGGCTCCTAGGCCCCGAGGAAGGGGGCCTCACGGGGGAGGTTAATCCGTAAAGAACAGCCCCTTGCCGTCGATGTGATAATCGACGATCGCCGCGCGGCCCTCGGGCGAGGTGATCCAGGCGATGAAGGCGAGGCCGTCCTCAACCTTCACACGGGGGTGGCGTTCCGGGTTGACGAGCATGACGCTGTAGCGGTTTACAAGCCTTGAGCGGTCTTCGACGAGGATACGGAGGCCGCCTCGGTTGCCGAAGCTCGACCAGGTGGCGCGATCGGTGAGCGTGTAGGCGCCGAGCCCCACCGCGATGTTGAGGCTTGCGCCCTGGCCCGAGCCTGACTCGAGATACCAATCGCCGGAATCCGGGGTCGGGTCGATCCCGGCTTCGGCCCAGAGCCGCAATTCCGCCTTGTGGGTGCCGCTCTCGTCGCCGCGCGAGAGAAACACGCTTTCCGCCTCGGCGATGCGTCTGAGCGCTTCGGGGGGATCGGCGAGGCCCGCGATCCCGGCCGGGTCGTCCGTGGGTCCGACGAGGATGAAGTCGTTGTGCATGACTTCATGGCGCTCCAGACCGAAACCTTCGGCGACGAACGCGAGCTCGGCTTCTGTATCGTGGGTCAGCGTGACGTCCACTTCCCCGTCTTTGGCGATGCGCAGCACTTGTCCCGTTCCGGCGGTGATCGTTCGGACCGCGATGCCGGTCGCCTCTTCGAAGCGTGGGATGAGATGGCCGATCAGGCCGGAGTTCTCCGTCGAGGTGGTGACCCCAAGGGTGAGGGAATCATCGGCTTGGACGGCCGATCCGGCGAGGCAGAGCGTCAGCAGGCAGGCGGCGAGCAGGCAGGCGGCGAGCCCTTTCGTCACGTTCCACCGCCTTCCGTCAGGTTTCGATCGGCGACGTCGATGGTTGGCGAATTGGCGAACGCTCATTCGGCGGGTGCCGCGTTGGGGAAGAACAGGCGTTCGCCGTTGATTTTGAAGGAGGCGATCGCCGCCTGGCCCGCCTCGGACGTGATCCATTCGATGAAGGCGAGGCCGTCCTCGGCCTTCACATGGGGGTGGCGTTCGGGGTTGATCAGCATCACGCCGTAAGGGTTGAAGAGCCGTGGGTCGCCTTCGATCATGAGCTCGAGGGTGCCGCGGTTTTCGAAGCTGAGCCAGGTGCCGCGGTCGCTCATGGTGTAGGCGGGCTTCCCGGCCGCGACGTTCAAGGTCGCGCCCATGCCCGCGCCGGCTTCAAGATACCAGCTTCCCGACGCAGCATCGACGTCGATTGCGGCCTCGTCCCAGAAGCGGAGCTCGGCGCGGTGGGTGCCGCTGTCGTCGCCCCGTGAGATGAAGAGGGCTCGAACGGCGGCGATCTTCGTTAGGGCCTCAACCACGTCGTCCATGCCCTTGATGCGCACGGGATCGCTCTGTGGTCCCACGATCACGAAATCATTGTACATGACCTCGCGTCGCGCGACGCCGTAGCCCTCGGCGATGAAACGAAGCTCGGCGCTTCGATCGTGCACGAGAAGCAGGTCGGCGTCGCCATCGCGACCGAGTCCGAGCGCCTGGCCCGTTCCCCGGGCCACAACGCGCACCGCGATTCCCGTCTCTTCCTCGAAGAGCGGGAGGATATGGTCGAACAGCCCGGAATTATCGGTCGAGGTGGTCGAAGCCAAAACGAGGAACCGTTCCTCCGCGCTCGTTGCCGTTGAGAGGAAGCAAACGAGCGCCAGAGCGCCGAGCGCCAGAGCGCCGAGCGTCAAGACGCCGGGCGTCAAGACGCCGAGGAGCAGGGCTGTGAAGCGTGATGATCGCATCGCTTGAATTCTTGAAAAGCGTTTCACCAGAGCCGCCCCTCGATGAAGGCTTCCGCCTCGGGGCTTTCGGGAGAATCAAAAAACGCCTGTGTGGCGGCTCGCTCAATCAGGCGGCCACGATCGAAGAACAGTATTTCGTCGGCGACGCGGCGCGCTTGGCCGAGATCGTGCGTCGTCATGATGATCTTGGTTCCCGAGCGATTCACGGTGTCGATCAGGTTTTCGACCGCGTGGGTCGCCGCCGGGTCGAGGCTCGCCGTCGGCTCGTCGAGAAAGAGCACTTCTGGTTCCAAGGCCCAGGCCCGGGCGAGCGCGAGGCGCTGCTGCTCGCCGACCGAGAGGACCCGCGCCGGGACCTTCGCGAGGCGCGCGAGACCCGCCATGTCGAGCGCCTCGGCGACGCGCCGGCGCCGCTCATGCCGGCCGATCCGGCGGAGGCTCAAGGCGAAGTCGATATTGGCGGCGGTCGAGCGGCGCAGCAGGACCGGGCGTTGGAAGACCATCGCCTGGTGGCGCGGCGCGCGCCCGGCGGAGGCACCGCACCAGATCACGCGGCCCGCGCTCGGGCGGATCAGGCCGTGGCAGAGACGCAGCATCAAACTCTTGCCCGCGCCGTTGGGGCCGAGGATGACGCTCCGTGTGCCCTGATCGAACAGGCCGCTGACGTCGTGAATGAGCCGGCGGCCGCGCACTTCGTAGGAGACGGCTTCGAGCCTTAAGGGAAGGATGCGCGGATCGCCGTTCACGTCTCTCTCCTTTGCGCCGCGCTCTTCATGAGATAGGCCGCCGAATTGATCCCAAGCGTGAGGATGATCAGGATGATGCCGAGCCCGAGCGCAAGGGCGAGGTTTCCTTTGAGCGTCTCGAGCGAGATCGCCGTGGTCATCACGCGCGTGACATGAGCGATGTTGCCGCCCACGATCATCACCGCGCCGACCTCGGCAGTCGCCCGGCCGAAACCGGCGAGCACGGCGGTCAGCAGCGTGAAGCGCCCGTCATAGATGAGGGTCAGGATCGCGCGCCCGGGGCCCGCACCGAGCGAACGGAGCTGCTCCTCATATTCCCGCCAGAGATCTTCGATCCCCTGCCGGGAAAGCGCGGCGATGATGGGAATGACCAGGACGCATTGAGCGATGATCATCGCGGTTGGGCTGAACAGCAGGTTGAGCACGCCGAGCGGGCCCGAGCGCGAGAGGAAGAGATAGACGATCAGACCCACGACCACCGGTGGAAGGCCCATGAGGCCATTGAGCAGAACCGTGAGCACGCCGCGCCCGGGAAAGCGGAAGAGGGCGATCGCCGCGCCCAGGGGAACCCCGATCAGGGTGGCGAGCGCGACCGCCGAGAGGCTGACGCGCAAGGAAAGCAGGATGATCTCGCCAAGCTCCGCATCGAAGCCGACGATCAACTGGAAGGCGGTGCGGAAGGCTTCGGCGATCTCCGACATGGGCTCCGTTCTTGGCGAGGGCCGGGCGAGGGCCGGGAAGCCATGCCGCCGAGCCCCGCAAGTTTCACGCGATCAGGTAAAATACAGCGTAAAACACAGAAAAACACGCAAAATAACCGGTCTCTGAGATTTCCTTAAGGGTCGATTCGCGCCCGAAGGACGGCCCCATGAGACCGCTCGGGAGAAAAGCCGCTCGGGCGGCGGCCGGGCCTTCCTCGGCGGGCTTGGCGCCCGGGCGCCCATCGCACATATTCCAAGGCGCCATGGAGGAATTCCGTATCAAGCCGGAGCCTGCGGACCCGCGGCTGACCGAACGCATCGCCGGGACCGATCAGGAGGGGGCGGCGGTGGAGGCTTGCGTCGTCGTGGAGAAGCCGCTCACCCTCTTCCTCAACGGCCAGGAAGTCGTCACGCTGATGACGATCGGCGATTACCCGGAATATCTCGCCGTCGGCTATCTGCTGAACCAGAACATGCTGGGGCCCGAGGACGAGATCACGGGCATCGACCATGACGCGGAGATCGAGACCGTCGTGGTGCGCACCAAGCAGAAGACCGACTTCGAGACCAAGCTCCGCAAGAAAACCCTCACCTCGGGCTGCGCCCAAGGCACCTTGTTCGGCGATCTCATGGAGCGCTTCGATGAGGTCGAATTGCCGAAGGACGCGATCTTGCGCACCTCGTGGCTCTACGCGCTCGCGCGCAAGATCAACACCCAGCCGAGCCTCTATCTCGAGGCCGGCGCGATTCACGGTTGCGTGCTCTGCGAAGAGGACCGCCCCCTCGTCTATATGGAAGACGTCGGACGGCACAACGCGGTCGACAAGGTCGCCGGCTTCATGTTCCTGAACGGCATAGGGCCGGAGAACAAACTCTTCTATACGACCGGGCGCTTGACCAGCGAGATGGTGATCAAGACCGTCCAGATGGCGATTCCGATCCTGATCTCGCGTTCGGGCTTCACGGCCTGGGGGGTCGAGCTCGCGCGGCGCGCGAACCTGACGCTCATCGGACGCGCGAAGGGCAAGCGCTTCGTGGCGCTGTCAGGCGTGACGCGTATTCTCTACGACGCCGACGCGAGCCAAGTCGCCGAGGAGGCGCGCGCGCATCGGCGCAAGGCGAGCCTGCCCGAAGATGCCGCTTGAGGCGATCGCGGGCGTGCTGCTCGCGGGCGGGCGCGCGCGGCGCATGGGGGGGGGCGACAAGGGGCTCCTCGCGCTCGCGGGCAAGCCGATCCTGGCTCATGTGATCGAACGCGCCACGCCCCAGGTCCAGATGCTCCTGCTCAACGCGAACGGCGATCCGGCGCGCTTCGAAGCCTTCGGCTTGCCCGTGGTGGCGGACGTGATCGAGGGCCAGGCCGGGCCGCTCGCCGGGGTCCTCACCGGGCTCGAATGGGCCGCGGAACACGAATATGAGTGGCTCGCGAGCTTCGCGACCGACGCGCCGTTTTTCCCTGAGGACCTCGTCGCGCGGTTGATCGAGGCGGTCGAAAAGGAAGGCGCCGATCTCGCCTGCGCGGCATCGAACGGGCGCGCGCATCCCGTCTTCGGCCTCTGGCCCGTGGCGCTCAAGGACGCGCTCCGGCGCGCGGTGGTGGAGGAGGGGATGCGAAAGGTCGATCGCTGGACGGCGCGCTACCGGCTCGCGAGCGTCGAGTTCGAAAGCGAGCCCATCGATCCCTTCTTCAACGCCAACCGGCCGGAGGATATCGAACAGGCCGAGGAGCTGCTTGCGCGCCTCTGACCGGCCTCGCCCCTCTTCTTTCGCCTCCCTTGCCTGGGGGTGAAAAGCTGATAAAACGGCAAAGGACGATCGCGGGCAGCGCGCTGGTCGAAACGGCTTCGTGACAACGGGAGCCGAAAGAAGGGGGATACCGATGGACCTTATTGGAGCACTCAAGAAAGATCCGCTGCCGAAGGAGCTGGCCTTTCCGCGCGCCGAGTACGCCACGCGCGTCAAGAAGGTGCAGGGCATGATGGCAGAGCAGAGTCTCGACCTGCACCTCATCAGCAACACGCCGAACCTCGGCTATCTGACGGGCTAAGACACAACGATGCCTTCGGGCTACACGGTCGGGGTCGTCCCGGCGGATGGGCCCGTCTGGCTCCACTGCTCGGAACTCGAGGCGACCTGCGCGCTGCTTTCGAGCACGATCGAGGAGATCGCCCTCTTTCATTGGTACGATGCCCAGGACACCGCGACCCAGTTGGGCGAGGTCCTGCGCGACAAGGGTTATGACGGCAAGCGCATCGGGCTCGAGATGGGCTTTCCCGAGACTTTTGCGATCGGTGCCTTCGATACGCGGAGCTATCTGCGCCTCAAGGAGCTTCTGCCGAACGCGAGTTTCGTCGACACCACGAACCTCGTGATGGAGGTGCGCCTGATCAAATCGCCGGCTGAGCTCGACTATATGCGAAAGGCGGGCGCGATCAGCTACAAGGGGCTCCTGGCCGCGATCGACGCTGTGGCCGAGGGCAAGAGTGAGAATGACGTGATTGCCGCCGGCCACGCCGCCCTGATCGGGGCGGGCAGCGAGCTCATGTCGATCGATCCCATGATCATGTCGGGGGCGCGCACGCGCTACATGCCGCACACCCCCTACAAGCGCACGCAACTCAAACGAGGCGATCCGATCTATCTCGAGTTCACCGGCACCTATCAGCGCTACAACGCGCCCTGCATGCGAAGCGCGGCCGTGGGCGAGGCGTCGGACAACATCAAGCGCATCTCCGATGCCGCGATCGCGACCGTCGAGCTGCTCATCGAGAACATCAAGCCGGGGCGCACGGGCCACGAGGTCGCGCAAATCGCGAAACCGGGCCTGGCGAGCGTGCCCAACGCCTATTTCCACGGCGGCTTCGGCTATTCGATCGGCATGGGCCATCAGCCGACCTGGACGGAGGCGCCGATGTATGTCGCCGACGGCATCGAGCGCGCGCTCGAGCCCGGCATGACCTTTCATCTGCCGATGTGCGTGTGGGACCCGCTCGAAGGCGGCATCGGCTTCAGCGAGAGCGTCGAGGTCACCGAGACCGGCTGCGCGACCTTGACGCCCGGCACCGATCGGACACTCGCCATTCGCTGATGTCGCGCGCGGGATCCGACATGGCCGCAAACACACGATCTCTTGCCAACGCTGCCTATACGGACGATGCCTTTGCCCGGCTCGAGAACAAACGCCTCTTCCCGCGAACCTGTTGCGGTGGCGTGCGCTCATGAGCTTGAAAGCGCCGGCGATATTTTACCGGTCACGGTCGCCGGCCGCTCGATCATCCTGGTGCGGCAAGGCGACGGCGGCCTTCGACAACGATATCTTCTCGCCGGCCCATGAAGATGCCGTGCGCCATTTCCAGGGGCTCGTCATCGATCACGTTACGTGAGGGAGCGACGCCCGCTTGTGCGGGGGCGACGTTCTCGGTCTCTTGGTGGGCTCGGTCTCTTGGTGGCTCGTCTGTGGCCGAGGTGAATGAGATGAGCGACTGCTAAAGGGCGGGAATTGCCCCTTAAGGCCGCACTCTCTCGTGCCCGGCCTTATTCCGCCGCGTGCCTCGCGCGCTTCTCCACCTTAGCGGCGCAGAACTTGAACTCCGGGATCTTGCCGATGGGATCGAGCGCCGGGTTCGTCAGCATGTTGGCGGCGGCCTCGGCGAAGCAGAAGGGGATGAAGACGACGCCCTTCGGCACGCCCGCGTCGATCCGGGCCCGGAGCTCGATCGCGCCGCGCCGCGTCGAGACTTGGATGGCGTCCCCCGGCTCGATGCCGAGATGCGCGAGATCGGTGGGCGAAAGGTGGGCGACGGCCTCGGGCTCCAGGTCATCGAGCACGGAGGCGCGCCGAGTCATGGCGCCGGTGTGCCAGTGTTCGAGCGTTCTTCCCGTGGTGAGGACCATCGGATAGTCCTCGTCGGGCATCTCGTCGGGCGGGATGATGCTCGCGGGCACGAACTTGCCGCGCGTGTTCGGGGTCGGGAAGCCCTCGCCGAAGATCACGTCGTGGCCCGGCTCGTCCTCCGAATCGCACGGGTAGGTGACGGCGCTTTCGCGCTCCAAGCGCTCCCAGGTGATGCCGTTCAAGGAGTCCATGCATTCGCGCATCTCGGCGAACACGTCGGAGGGCTGCGTGTAGTTCCACCTCAGCCCGATGCGCCGGGCGATCTCCTGAATGATCCACCAGTCCTCGCGCGCTTCGCCCGGTGGATCGAGCGCCTTGCGCCCGATCTGGACCTGGCGGTTCGAGTTGGTCACGGTGCCGGTCTTCTCGGGCCAGGCGGTGGCGGGCAGCACCACGTCGGCGAAATAGGCGGTCTCGGTCAAGAAGATCTCCTGCACGACGAGATGCTCGAGCTTGGCCATCGCCTCGCGCACATGGAAGGCGTTGGGGTCCGACATCGCGGGGTTCTCGCCCATGACGTACATGCCCTTGATTTTGCCCTCATAGACGGCGTTCATGATCTCGACCACCGTCAAGCCCGGGTTAGGATCGAGCTTGACGTCCCAGAGCTTCTCGAACTTCCGGCGCACCTCGTCTTCTCCGACCGCCTGATAGTCCGGATAGACCATCGGGATGAGGCCGGCGTCGGAGGCGCCTTGCACGTTGTTCTGGCCGCGAAGCGGGTGGAGGCCGGTGCCGGGCCGGCCCATATGGCCGGTCATGAGGGCGAGCGAGATCAGGCAGCGGGCGTTGTCGGTACCGTGGATATGCTGGGAGATCCCCATGCCCCAGAAGATGATCGCGGCTTCGGCTTTGGCATAAATGCGCGCGACGGTGCGTAGGGTTTCGGCGTCGATCCCACAGATCGGCGCCATCGCCTCGGGCGGGAAGGCCTTGACGTGCTGCTTCAGCTCCTCGAAGCCTTCCGTGTGCGCCTGAACATATTGCGCGTCGAAAAGCTCCTCCTCGACGATGACGTTCATGAGCGCGTTTAAGAGGGCCACGTCCGAGCCCGGCTTGGACTGGAGCATGTAATCCGCATGACGCGAGAGCTCGGAGCCGCGCGGGTCCATGACGATGAGGGTCGCGCCGCGCTGCTGCGCGTTCTTTATGAAGGTCGCGGCAACCGGATGATTGGTCGTGGGATTGGCCCCGATCACGACGATCACGTCGGCGTTCTTCGCCTCGTTGAAGCTCGCCGTCACGGCGCCCGAGCCGATCGTCTCCAAGAGCGCCGCAACGGATGAGGCGTGACACAGGCGCGTGCAGTGATCGACGTTGTTCACGCCGAAGCCCACGCGCACGAGCTTCTGGACGAGATAGGCCTCCTCGTTCGTGCCCTTGGCCGAGCCGAAGCCCGCGAGCGCGGCGCCGCCATCGCGCTCGAGGATTCGTTTGAGGCCGCCCGCCGCGTGATCGAGCGCCTCCTCCCAGCTCGCCTCGCGGAAGTGGCTCTCGGGCCTCGACGGATCGAGGTCGATATCGGGCGTCTTCGGGGCGTCGGGTTTTCGGATCAGGGGCTTGGTGAGCCTGTGGGGGTGATCGACATAGTCGAACCCGAAGCGGCCCTTCACGCACAGACGCCCTTGGTTCGCGGGTCCGTCGCGGCCCTCCACATAGAGGATGCGGTTGTCGCGGACCTTGTAGGTGATCTGACAGCCCACGCCGCAATAGGGGCAAACGCTGTCGACGTCGGTTTCCGGTTCGACCTTGCCCACCTCGTGGGCCGGCATCAGCGCGCCCGTCGGACAGGACTGCACACACTCACCGCAGGCGACGCAGGTGCTTTGATCCATCGGGTCGTCGAAATCGAAGACGATCTTGCTCAGCGCGCCCCGGTAGGCCATGCCGATGACGTCGTTGACCTGCACCTCGCGGCAGGCGCGCACGCAACGGTTGCAGTGAATGCAGGCGTCCAGATTGACCGCCATCGCCGGATGGCTGAGATCGGGCGAAGGCGTGCCGCGCGTGGGGAAACGCGAGTCGAGCTGGTCCATCTCTTCGGCCCAGCGCCAGAGCTCGGAGCTCGGATCGTGCGCCTCCTCGCGCGCCGGCTGATCGGCGATCAGGAGCTCCATCACCATTTCGCGTGACTTGATCGCGCGTTCGGTATCGGTCTTGACGGCCATTCCGGGCTCGGGCGCGCGGATGCAGGAGGCGGCGAGCACCCGCTCGCCTTCGATCTCGACCATGCAGACCCGGCAGTTGCCGTCGGACCGATAGGTCGGCATCTCGGTGTAACAGAGATGGGGAATCGTCGTGCCGAGCCGTTTGGCGACCTGCCAGATCGTCTCGCCCGGTTGAGCTTCGACCTCCACCCCGTCGAGGGTGAAGGGGATCGCATCGCTCATGCCAGATCCTCTCTGAAATGCTTGAGCGCCATCAGAACCGGGTTCGGCGCGGCCTGGCCCAGACCGCAGATCGAGGCGTCCATCAAGGCCTGGCTCAACGCGTCCAGGAGCGCTTCGTCCCATTGGGTGCGCTCCATCAGTTTCACCGCCTTCTCCGTGCCCACCCGGCAGGGGGTGCATTGGCCGCAACTCTCGTCCTCGAAGAAGCGCATCAGGTTGAGCGTCACATCGCGCATGTCGTCCTTGTCCGAGAGGATGATCACCGCCGCCGAGCCGATGAAGCAGCCGTGGGGGTTGAGTGTGTCGAAGTCAAGCGGGATGTCGCCCATGCGCGCGGGCAAGATTCCGCCCGAGGCGCCGCCGGGGAGATAGCCCTTGAAGTCATGACCGTCCTGCATGCCGCCGCAAAATTCCTCGATCAGCTCGACCACCGTGATGCCGGCCGGCGCGAGCTTGACGCCCGGTTCCTTGACCCGGCCCGAGACCGAGAAGCTGCGCAAGCCCTTGCGCCCATTGCGGCCGTGGCTCGTGAACCAGTCGGGGCCCTTCTCGACGAGCTCGCGCACCCAGTAGACGGTCTCGATGTTGTGACAGAGCGTCGGGCGGCCAAACAGGCCCACCTGCGTCGGGAAGGGCGGCCGGTGGCGTGGAAGCCCGCGCTTGCCCTCGATGCTCTCGATCATCGCCCCTTCCTCGCCGCAGATATAGGCGCCCGCGCCGCGGCGCAGATGGATCTTGCACGCCCTGTCGAGGCCGGCGCGTTCGATCTCGGCGATCTCGTCCAGCAGAATCCGGCGGACATGGGGATATTCGTCGCGCAGATAGATGTAGGCCTCCGCCGCCTCCGCCGCCCAGGCCGCGATGAGCATGCCTTCGAGCATGCGGTGGGGGTCCGTCTCCATGTAGAAACGGTCCTTGAAGGTGCCGGGCTCGCCCTCGTCGGCGTTCAGCGCCACCAGGCGCGGCGGCGGCTCCTGGCGCACGAAGCGCCATTTGCGCCCCGCCGGGAAGCCCGCCCCGCCGAGGCCCCTGAGCCCGCTCGCCTCCATGATCTCGATGATCTCATCGGCCGTGTGTTTGCCCTCGAGGCAGTCGTTGAGCAGCCCATAGCCGCCCCCGCTCACATAGTCGCGATAGCCCGTATAGGCCGGTATTGCGGGCTCCGTCTCGCCCGCCCGGGCCGTCTCGATGAGCGCGTCGGTCGTCGCCCCCACGACATGGCGGTGGCCCACTTCGGCCACGGGCGCCCCCTCGCAGCGGCCCATGCAGGGTGCGGCCACGACGCGAACGCCCGGCCCGGCCTTGGCGCCCAGTTCCTCGAGCAGGCGGTCCGCGCCCATCATCTGGCAGGTCAGGCTGTCGCACACGCGGATCGTCAGCGGCGCGGGCGGCGTCTCGCCCTCGGGCACCACGTCGAAATGGGCGTAGAAGGTCGCGACCTCGAAGACCTCGGCCATCGAGAGCTTCATCTCCTGGGCGAGCGCCGCGAGATGGCGGGCCGATATGTGGTGATGGCTGTCCTGGATGAGGTGGAGATGCTCGATGAGCAGGTCGCGCCGGCGCGGACGCTCGCCGAGCAGCGCCTGGACCTCCGCGAGCGCCGCGGCATCGACCTGGCGGCCCTTCAGATGCGACAGCGCCCCGCGCCGGCTGGTCCCCGGATGGCGAAATTTTCGGAGCTGGGGGGTCGGCATCGGCGGAGGGTCCTCACACTTTCGCGCCCAGGGGGCGCCGGTCAAAGGCCAAGCGGGTCAAAGGCCAAACGGGCAAAAGTGGAGTGATTTGTTAAATCCATTAGCGCAATCATTCAATCGATTTTCCTTATCACCCCTATCACGGAATGGGCTCTTGAGCGCCGTCTTTCCGGCGTCGCTCAGCCGCGCGATGGCCCGAGCACCGGCCGGCTCTCGTCGAGCCGAGCGAGCTCGATGACGTCGGTCATGATGAGGCGCTTTCCGGCGTTCTCGAAATTGACGGTCACGCGCCTGCCGATGACCGACTGGACCTGACCCGGCCCCCAATCCGGGCGGCCCGGATGGCGAACCCACGATCCAGGAACGAGCAGACTTCTCAACTCAACCGCCTTCTGGCCTCGGGTGCCGAGCACCCGCAGATGCCGAGCACCCGCAGATGCCGAGCATCCGCAGATGCCGAGCATCCGCAATTACCGGATTCTTAATCACCGCCGAGCTTACCCTAGGACCTGGGCTCGGGCCAGGAACCGGGCGCTGGATTTAATACTTTCGTTGAGGATCATACTCGGCATCGATCCCCGAATCGATGGATCGCTCCCATGGCGGATGAGCTCCAAGAGGACGGCCCGGTCTTGTGGGTCCGGCGGGCCTGTGAATTAATGTCGGTCCCGTCCGGCGAGGGGAGGAGACGGTGGCCCAAGAGCTTCAGCTCAGCGCGATCCTCTGTTCGCGCCTCTGTCATGACCTGGTCGGTCCCGTTTCGGCGATCGGCAACGGCCTCGAATTTCTCGACGACGGCGATGCGGAGATGCGCGCTCAGGCTCAGGAACTGCTCGCGCACAGTGCCGAACAAGCGGCCAGTCGCCTCAGCTTCTTTCGCATCGTCTTCGGCCAGGCCGGGGTCGGTCAGATCTCACCGGCCGAGGCGGCAAAGGCGGCGAGGGCATTTCTCGACGGCAAGAAGATCGCTTTCGAGTGGGCGAGTCCCGCGGGCGAGGACGCGGCGCCGGTCGAGCGAAAGTCCGTCAAGCTTCTTACCAATTTGGTGGTACTCGTCTCGGACGCCCTGGTGCGGGGAGGAGCGATCACCGTGAATACGGAGACGGACGCCACGGGCCTCACCGCCTCGGTGCGCGGCGAGGGTCCCATGGTCGAGCTCGACGCCCCGCTGCGGGAGGCCTATGAGCTGGGAAACGGCGGTGATCCGCACTCCGCCCTCTCACAGGTGGAGCCCCGCACGGTTCAGGCCTTTCTCGTGCCGCTCATCGCGGCCGATATCGGTGCCGAGCTCACGCTCTCGGAAGCGGGCGTTCAGCCGATCGAGGCCCACGCCCGAATTCCGGCCGGGGGGTAGCCCCGGATGCGCCGGCGATAGCCATCTAATCCTCAGTTTTTACAGCTTTTTAACCACTTCCGGCCCACCCTCGGGTCGAGGGGGCAAAGGCCTAATCCTGGCGGGTGGACGGCTCTCATGGACGATCTTCTAAAGGAATTCCTGACCGAGACGTCGGAAGGGATCGCTCAGCTCGACGTCGAATTGGTGCGCCTCGAGAAGGAACCCGACGACCCCGATCTCTTGGGCAACATCTTCCGCATCGTGCACACGATCAAGGGCACCTGCGGATTCCTCGGCCTGCCCCGCCTGGAGGCGGTGGCCCACGCGAGCGAGAATGTGCTCGGCAAGATCCGCGACGGTGAATTGGTGGTGACGCCCGAGACGGTGTCGCTCGTGCTCGAATCAATCGACTGCATCAAGGAGATTCTCGGCGAGCTCGAGGCCAACGAGGCCGAGCCGGAAGGCGACGACGGCAATCTGCTCGCGCGGCTCAACGAGCTGGCCAATGCTGCCAACGGCGGCGCTCCCGCCTCGGAGGAAGAGGTGAGCTTTGCCGACGTGGCGACGGAAGCCGAGCTCGACGCCGAAGCGGCGCTCGAGGAGGCGGCCGGTGGGTGATGCGCCGGTCGAAGAGGTGATGGTCGCCGACGCGCCCGAATCCGCCGATGATGCCGAACAGCTGGGCGCCGAGAAGGTCCCGATGCTCATATTCGGGGCTGGCGGCGGCAAGCCTTTCACGGTGCCGTTGGCGTTCGTCGCGCGCCTTGAGGAGATCGAGCGCGAGACCGTCGAATTCACCGGTGGAAAACCCGTGGTTCAGTATCGAGGCGCACTCATGCCCCTGGTGGGAGCCGACGCGACTTTCAAGATGGTTGAAGAAGGGCGTCAGCCGATCATCGTGTTCACCGACGGCGGGCGCAGCATGGGATTGATGGTCGAGCAGATCGACGACATCGTCGAAGATGTTCTCGACATCGACATGAAGGCCGACAAGGACGGGTTGCTTGGCACCGCGGTGATCGCGGGCCGCGCGACGAATGTCATCGACGTGGCTCACTATCTCGGGCAGGCCTTTGGTTCCTGGTCCGGCGCCGAGACCACCGGGGATCTATTGGCCGGTGACCAGCGCCACCGTCTCCTGCTGGTCGAAGACAATCCGTTCTTCCGCAACATGCTTCACCCGGTTCTTTCAGCCGCGGGCTGCAAAGTGACCACCGTGGAAAGTGCCGACGCCGCGCTCAAACTGCGCGAGGCTGGACATGAATTCGACGTCATCATCAGCGACATCGAGATACCGGGGATGGACGGGTTCGAGTTCGTCGAGGCGTGTCGCGCGGATTCACGATGGCAGGAGACGCCGGTTCTTGCGCTTTCCTCCCACGCCAACGAGGAGCATTTCGAACGGGGCCGCGAGGCCGGTTTCACCGACTATATTTCGAAAAACAATCGTGATGCTCTGCTCTCCGCCCTGTCGGAGACTCTTTCGATTTCCGGAGACGCCGCATAACCGAATCTTTTGCCTCGGATACTGATAACAGCGCTGAAAATCACGTTTTCCCCGCGTCGTCGGAAGGCAATCACCGCGACTTCGTGACCATGGTGATTTATGAGCAGTGGTTCGGTATCCACGTGCTCACGGTTCAGGATGTTCTGGGGCCGCAGAAGATCACACGCGTGCCGCTCGCGTCGAAGGAGATTTCGGGGGCTCTAAACCTCCGGGGTCGGATCGTCACCGACATTTTGAGCCGGATTGCCACGCAGATTCCGGATGACGGTTACCTCTTCCTCGGCAGTGCCGAAACCGTGATTGGAGTCTCCGACAGGTTCAAACCCCTGTCTGGCAATCGTGGGCTCTACTGCCTCATGAATCCGTCCACAAACTGATCCGCTTTAGAAACCAATCCGCTTTCGAGGCGCACGCCGATCCGCAGGCTCGTCGAGCCGCCTGATCATCGGCGCCGCGGGCAGTCGCCCCACGGCGGCGTCTAAGGAAAGAGGATTTCGGACTGGAGGGGGTCTTAAGCGGCGCTGACGCGCTTCTCGGTCGGCGCCGGGTCCTTGAGGACGTATCCACGGCCCCATACGGTCTCGATGTAGTTCTCGCCTCCGGTCGCCGTGCTCAGCTTCTTTCGCAGTTTACAGACGAACACGTCGATGATCTTGAGCTCGGGCTCGTCCATTCCCCCGTAGAGATGGTTGAGGAACATCTCCTTGGTGAGTGTGGTGTTTTTGCGGAGCGAAAGCAGCTCGAGGATGGCGTACTCCTTGCTCGTCAGGTGAACGGGCTGG
>JAPUJA010000140.1 GCA_027296525.1 Pseudomonadota bacterium
GCGGCGGAGGTCGTTTAGCTCTTGCGGAAGGGGGCGAAGGTCTCGAGAAAGCCGATCTCGCGGCCGACCTGGCGGCGCTCCTGGTCGAGATAGCGCGCCACCGCCTCCTTGAGCGCGGGCTCGCGGATCCAATGGGCGCTGTAGGTGGGCACCGGCAAATATCCCCGCGCGAGCTTGTGGCCCCCTTGGGCGCCGGCCTCGACGCGCGCGAGGCCCTTTTCGATCGCGAGCTCGATCGCGCGGTAATAGCAGAGCTCGAAATGAAGGAACCTGTGATGCTCGATCGAGCCCCAGTTCCGGCCATAGAGCGCGTCGGAGCCGAGCAGGTGGAGCGCGCCCGCGATCGTCCGGCCCGCGCGGCTCGCCAGCATGAGGACGACGCGGCTTCCCAGGCGCTCGCCGAGGTGGCTGAAGAAGGCGCGGGTCAGATAGGGATAGCCCCATTTGCCTTCGCTCGTCGCGCGGTAGCAGCGGTCGAACGCGTCCCAATGGCGCTCGGTGATCTCGAGGCCGATGAGGGTTTCGAAGGCGATGCCCTCGATGGCCTGGGCCGCGCGCCGTTCCTTTCGGATCGCTTTCCTCTTGCGCGAGGAAAGCGTGCTCAGGAAATCATCGAAGTGTCGATGGGCCTCGTTTCGCCAATGGAACTGAAGCCCGGTGCGGGGCAGGAAGCCCGCGCGGCTTAAGCGCCGCCACTCGGCCTCGCCCGGGAAGATGACGTGGAGCGATGAGGCCCCGAGCCGCTCGGTGAGCGCCAGGGACCCTTCGATCAGCGCGTCCTCGACCGGGCGGGCGTCCACGCCAGCGCGCACCAGGAGGCGCCGACCCGTCACGGGGGTGAACGGCACGCCCCCTTGAAGCTTCGGATAGTAGCGCCCGCCGGCCCTCTCATAGGCCTCGGCCCAGCCCTGGTCGAAGACATATTCGCCGAAGGAATGACTCTTGAGATAGAGCGGCAGGATCCCGAGCACGCGGCCCTCCCGCTCGGCGATCAGATGCTGCGGCAACCAGCCGGTCTCGGCCGAGGCCGAGCCGCTCGCCTCGAGCGCGCGGAAGAAGCCGTGGCTCAGGAACGGGTCGTCGGCGCCCGCGCAGGCGTTCCATTCGTCCGGGCCGATGTGGGATGCGCCCCCGACGGCGCGCAGGATGATCTCGCCCCGTGGCTCTTGCCTCGTCGGTTCCGGCTGGAGGGTCATCTTGATGAACGCGTCGCCCGATGCTGTGATCGCGGCCCGGCAGCCCGGCCGCCCAGGCATTATAGAGCCCTTAGGCCCCGGCTTCGAGCCGCGCGGGCTTCGAGCCGCGCGAGGTCGGAGCGGCACTCGCGCGCCTAGAGGAAGCTTTCCTCGTAGGGATAGCTCGAGAGCGCCCTGGCGCCCTCTTTGGTGATCAGCACCTGCTCTTCGAGCTTGATCCCTTCACCTCCCCCCGGCGCGCCGATATAGGCCTCGACGCAGACGGTCATGTTCTCCTCGAACACCCCGTCATAGCCCCACGCCTCGTAATCCTCTTCATAGACGATGCCCGGCCACTCGTCGGCGAGGCCGACCCCGTGGGCGCGGAAGGCATAGCGCTGCTCATCGAAGGGCGCCGGCAGGCGGCCGCGGCCCATCGTGTAGTCGCGAAATCCGAGCCCGGGTTCGAGCGCCTCGATGTTGTCCATGACCTCTTGATGGGCGAGCGCGTAGAGCCGGCGCTGCGCGTCGTTGGGCTTGCCCCCTCCGCACAGCCAGCTGCGCGAGATGTCGGCGCAATAGCCGTAGGGCCCGATCAGGTCGGTATCGAAGGCGACGATGTCGCCCGCCTCGATCACGCGCGGGCCGCATTCCTGATACCAGGGGTTCGTGCGGGGGCCCGAGCTCAGGAGCCGGGTCTCGATCCACTCGCCGCCAAGCGCGATGTTCGTCTCGTGCAGGATCGACCAGAGGACGTTCTCGGTGATGCCGGCTTTCAGCGCCGTCTGCATCCGGCGCATGCCTTGCTCGCAAACGGCGATCGAAGCCTTCATCGCCGCGATTTCCTCGCCCGACTTGATCGAGCGCGCCTCTTCCATCAGCCCCTGGCCTTCCTCGAGCGAAAGCCCGAGGCGCGTGAGCTCCGCCGCGCCCGCGGGGTCGAGCCGGTCATAGGCGAGGCGCGCATTCCCCCCGCCGTGACGCGTCACGAGCTCCACGATCTCCGCCGCCCAGAGCTTCGCCTTCTCGGCCACGCGCGGGCCGCAGGTGAAATAGAACCAGGAGGTCGCGGGGCGCACCTCATCGACCGTGCCCGGGCCGTGCGCGATATGGTCGGAGCCCTTGAACTCGAACATCACGACCGGGCCGTCCGTGGCGATGAAGGCGTAGCGCGCCGGATTGTGCAGGCTCCAGACCTGCATGTTGCTGACGTCGGTGGCGTAGCGGATGTTGATGGGATCGAATAAGACGATGCCCGCGAGGTCGGCCGCCTCGAGCTTGCCGCGCACACGCGCGAGCCGGTAGGCGCGCAACCTTTCGAGCTCGATTGCCGATAGGATGCCTGCCCCGTTCATCTCTCGCCCTTCCCGAATCACGTTTGCAAACAATTCGCGGCGTGTATCGGCGGATGGCGGGCGGCCCAGGGCTGGGCGCGCTCGAGCTGGCCCGCGAGCCGGAACAGGATCGCCTCGCCCCCGATCGGGGCGACGATTTGCACCCCGAGCGGAAGACCGTCCGCGCTCCAGTGAAGCGGCAGAATCATCGAGGGCTGGCCGGTGATGCTGAAGAGCGGCAAGAAGGTATAGCACTCCATCTCGGCGCTCCAATAGGAAAGGTCGCCCTCGTCGTAGCCTTCGGGGCTGAACGCGCCGATCGGGCAGGGCGCGCGCGAGACCGCGGGCGTCAGCAGAACGTCGTAATCCGCCATGAACCGGCCCATGACCCGGCTCATGCGATTGAGCCGGTCGAGGCTCGCCACGAGCTCCATCGCGCCCGTCGCCCGCGCGCATTCGAGCGTCGCGCGGGTGTGGGGCTCGAGCGTCTCGGGCCCGGGCGCGCGTCCGGTCGCGCGCGCCGCCGTCTCGATCGTCTTGGCCGCGATGAGCATGTAGAGCTCGAAACAGAGCGCCGCCACCTCGGGATAGGCGATCTCGGGCGTCGCCTCGACGATCTCGTGTCCCAACGTCTCGCAGAGCCTGGCTGCCGAGATGACGGCTTCGACGCATTCGGGCTCGGGCGCGCTGGTCTCCTTGAAGCGCGTGCAGAGCGCGATGCGAAGGCGCTCGGGCGGGCGCGTGACCTCTTCCAAAAACGGCCGCTCAGGCTTGGGGAGGGCGATGTAATCGCCGCCCGTGGGGCCAGAGGTGACGTCGAGCGCGGCGGCCGAGTCCCGGACCGAGCGCGCGATTACATGATGGGCGAGCAGCCCGTAGGCCGCTTCGCCTTCGGCCGGGGGCACGAGCGGATTTCGCCCGCGCGAGGGCTTGAGCCCGACGAGCCCGCACCAAGCCGCCGGGATGCGGATCGAGCCGCCGCCGTCATTGGCGTGGGCCAAGGGCACGATCCCGGCGGCGACCGCGGCGCCCGCGCCCCCGCTCGAGCCGCCCGGCGAGCGCGACGGATCCCACGGGTTGCGCGTGGGCCCATAAAGAACCGGCTCGGTCACGGCGTTCAAGCCGAGCTCGGGCGTGTTGCTGCGCCCGATGGCGACCAGTCCGCTTTGCTTGTAGCGCGCCGCGAGGGCGCCGTCCTCTTCATAGACGTAGCCTTCGGCGAGCCGGCTTCCCATGTCGCAGCGCAAGTCGCCCCAGCCGTGGAGCAGGTCCTTGATCAGAAACGGCACGCCGTGGAAGGGCGCGCGCGCGCCCGGGGTGGTGCCTGCGGCCGGCGGCTCGAGGCGTGCGATCACCGCGTTCAGCCGGTCGTTGACCGCGTGGATCGCGCGGAACGCGGCCTCGGCGAGCTCGGCCGGCGTGACCTCGCCCGCGCGCACCAGGGCGGCGAGCCCGAGCGCGTCCTGTGCCGTGTATTCGGAAAGCTCCATCGACCGCCTTCCCTCGCGCGCCGGGCAGCTTTAAGGCGCGCCGTCTCTCCGTGCGCCATCTAAACGCCTGGGGCGTCTCCCGCCAAGGGTCGAGCGAGAGGGCCGGGGCGGCGGTTTTTGCTATCACGTAGCGGAAGAGATAGCCTCGGTCGGGAGGTCATGATGCCCATCAAAGATATGCTTCGGCTTGTGGCGTCCTTTTTGGCCGTGCCGCTTCTCGCGTCATCGACCGCCGCCTCGGCCGAGGACGAGCCCTATCCCGTCTGGTGGTCGCCTACGCTCGGGCTTGAAAGCCTCGATCGAATCGACGGGCGGCTCGAAGAGCCGTTTTCAAGAGATGATCGCCTTATGCTGCACCTCTACGACAATCAAGCGACGAGCTATGATACATGGCTTCTCGATGAAAAGGAGGCACGTGACTGTGCTTCCCTGATCGAATGGACAGACAAGGGGTACGAGAGTGAGCGTGCCGACGAACAATATGACTATCTGCTCGCTTATAATCACCATCGAAACTTGGCGGGCGACTGCTACGCTATTCGCGCAATGAAGGATGCGAAACCGTCTCGGGAAAGTTATCTACGCAATTTCACGCTCGATGATAATGCGTTGAAATTTTTGCCTGCTATAACGGGTCCATGGGACTGCAGTAATTATCGAAAGATGATGGCGGCGAATCGGGACGGTGTTTCGTGGGCTAGGTATCAATTTTATCAAGTGTCGGACGACCTTCATTATGTGGCAAGTATGGAAAGTGAAACTTCGCTTTGGGTGCAGGTTGTAGCGTCAAATGCTGGTTACGTAGGCCGAGATCGCATCCGAATCATGGGGCGTGGTGACTTTGATGGGGACGGTGTCGATGATCTGCTATTGGGGAAAGATTCTTTCGCGTTTGGAGAGCAGGAATTCGAGGGTCTCTACCTAACAACCCGCGATCAGACCGGAGCAACGCTTCGGGTTATCGGCATCTACGGGCCGCTTTCTTATGACAAAGAGTGTCTCATTCTGGCCTATGGACCGGATGCGCCGGGCCGCGAGCCTTGAGGGACTAAATGCGCGGTTTGATATGCCGTAGGCGGTGTTCAAAGGTGCGGTTTTTCTCTTTTTCTTTCTTAGGCTTTTTTGCTGTGGTGACGAGCGCGATCGCGACTGATGACGTGATCTATTCCGTCCAGTGGTCTCCCAAGGTCGAGATCGAAAACTTGGGTGAGATCGACGAACTTCTAAACGCGCCGTTTTATCCGGAGGAGCGCTTACGCCTCTACTCCTACGACTGGATTGAGCAGGGCGGCAAGCATGAACTCGTTGTCGTGGACACGCAGATCGCGAAGAACTGCACTTCTCTGATCGAATGGACGGAAATGGGTTACAGGATGAATCGTGATTTCCGTTCAACCGTACTTCATGCAGCGCTGGACGTTCAGGATGAGCTTCTCCACTACTGCTACGGCTTGCTGTTGCTCAAAGAGGCGCGGCCTGCGCGTATCAGCTATGTGCGTGACTTTGTCTTTGACGAGGATACGGCAGAATACTTGCCGGCGATGGTTCGATTGGATGTCGGCTGTCGGGAACTCCGGCTCGCTCTAAGAGGCAATCGGGAGGGTGTGCCTCTTAGCCTCGCTTACAAATATTTTTGGGAAGCCGAACCCTATCACATTGTGCCGGCGGACTATGATTACGATCCTGAATCGTATCGGATACGCATTGATGTCCAGTCGGACGACAGGATAGTCCTTTGGTCTGAGTTTCAAGGCGAGGAGAGCGAGTACAAGTACCATTTGGAAGTCTACGGGCGCGCTGACTTCAATGGAGATGGTTTCGATGACTTGCTGCTTTCTTTGGAAAAGCGCAATCCATCATACGCAAGCTCAAAGCTGGCGTTGCTGATTTTGACTCGCAAGCAGCCGGGCGACGTGCTTCGGGTGGTTGACGTTTATTGGCCTGTGAGATCAGAGATATTCATAAGTTGCCGGACGCAACGCTCGAAATTCGAGACGGAGGGAGAATATTAGACAAAGCGCACCGTATAATAGTGAGTTGAGAAGCGCCTTGCCGCCCATCCGAACCGCTGCCCTAGTGGTGAGTCTTGGGAAGCATGCGTGGGAATGGACCAACCGAAAAGGACGCTATCTCTTTGGGCGGGGCCGCTGGTCTGCGACCGGACAGTACCCAATCGCAGCTTGGTAAAGGCGTGTGACTGCTATTTGAATTTGATCTGCAGCGCCTTCACGAGGCCCTCCTCGATGAAGAAGGGCTCGTCGCGCGCCGCTTCGAGAAACCACCGCAGAACGACTGCGTTTCGTCGGTCCATCGTCTCGTTGGGTTGGACGTTGCCTTTTTCGTCCTTGATCTTGCGCCCGGACTCGGCCCCGGCGCGCTTCCAGTTGCGCCGATCGACCGCCCGCTTGAACCTCTTGAACTTTTCAAATCCACCTTTTCCAAGCGTGTAGATCATGTCGAGCATGCCGCGCTTGGCGGGTTCGGGAAAGGTTACGAACGAGGGATAAACGTTGCCGAGATCCTCCAGGAACCCGTTGACGTCCTGGTCGAAGAGGCGATCGATCTCGGCGCCTGTCAGATCGATGTGGGTCTCCTTCTTGTATGCCTGCGCGTCAGCGTTGACGAGTTCCGAGTCCCTGACCCTGATGAAGGCGTTTTCGATGTGCTTCGGATGCACGCGCGGAATAAAG
>JAPUJA010000141.1 GCA_027296525.1 Pseudomonadota bacterium
CGTTCCGGAAATCGCCCGCGCGGAAGGTATCGAGATCGACGCCCAGGGCTCGGGCGTGATCTGCGTCGCCCACCGCCCGTCGCGGATGGACGCGCTCCGCAAGCAGCAGGAATTCTACGAGCGTGTCTTCGGCCAGAAGACGACGCTCTGGAGCCGCGAGGAGCTCGCCGAGCGCGCCTATCGAGGCCCGGAGGCCTTCGGCGGCCTTCACCTGCCGATCGGGATCGGGCTTCATCCCCTGAAATACGCGCGCGGGCTCGCGCGCGCCTTGCTCAGGCATGGCGGGACGATCCATGGGCTGAGCCGCGTGCTCTCCTGGGAGCGGGCGGGGGGTGAGCATCGCTTGCGCACGTCGAAAGGCAGCTTGCGCGCGGGCCGGGTCGTGATTGCGACCAACGGCTTCTGCCGCGATGATCTCGATCGTCGGTTTCGCGGCACCTTCCTGCCCGCGCTCTCCAACATCATCGTGACCCGGCCGCTCACCCAAGACGAGCTCGCGGCGCAAGCCTGGCGCACCGAGACGCCGATCTACTGCACGCGCAACCTCCTCTTCTATTACCGGATGCTGCCCGACAAGCGCTTCCTCCTGGGCGGGCGGGGCGGCACCGATGCAAGCCCCGAGGGCGCGGCGCGCATGCGGCGCTGGATGACCAAGCGCCTGGGCGAGATGTGGCCCGCCTGGAAGGGTGTGGAGGTCAGCCACTTCTGGCGCGGGTTCGTCTGCCTCGCGCCCGACCTCCTGCCCCATCTGGGCCGGCTTCCCGATGACGAAAGCGTGTTCTATTCCTTCGCCTATCACGGCAACGGCGTCGCGATGGCCAGCTGGTGCGGGCGGGCACTCGCACGCGCCATCGGGGGCGATCTCGATTGGGAGAGCCTCCCCGGCATCATCACGCAGCCGCTCCGCCGCTACCCGCTCGCAGGCCTGCGGGTCTGGTATCTGCGCGGGGCCTACGCGCTCTATCGCGCCAGGGACCAGTGGCCTTAACGCCCGGGCGTTCGTCGGCCGGGCGGGCCCATGATAGGCTCCGGGCCGAGACTGGCGAAATGGGAGTGAATCCGGGATGCGCGTCCTCGTGCTGCAGCATGCCGCGATCGAACATCCGGGCATCTTCCGCGACTTCTTCGAGGCCGACGGGATCGAATGGCACGCGGTCGAGCTCGACGAGGGCGAAACGATCCCGCCCCTGGCCGACTATGACGTCATGTGGGTCATGGGCGGGCCCATGGACACCTTCGAGGAGGAGGCCCATCCCTGGCTGGTGCCGGAGAAGGAGGCGATCCGCGACTGGGTGGGCCAACGGGCCAAGCCCTTCATCGGGTTCTGTCTCGGCCATCAGCTCCTGGCCGACGCGCTCGGGGGCCGGGTCGGCCGGATGGTGGTGCCTGAGGTCGGGATTCTCGAGGTCGATCTGACGCCGGAAGGGTTCGAAGATCCGCTCTTCGCCGGGGCGGCGGCGCGCGCCGAATATTTCCAGTGGCACTCCTGCGGGGTCCTGGAGCTGCCCGAAGGGGGGATAAGCCTCGCGCGCTCGCCCGCTTGCGCCTGCCAGGCGCTGCGCGTCGGCGAGGCCGCCTACGGCATTCAGTATCATGTGGAACTGACCCCAACGACGGTGACGGACTGGGGCCAGATTCCCGCCTACATGTCGGCGCTCGAAGACGCCATGGGCGAAGGCGCGCTCCAAAGCCTCGATGCCGAGGCCGCCGCCCGCATGCCGACCTTCAATGCCGAAGCGCGCCGCCTCTATGACGGCTTCATGGCGATCGCGCGCGAGACGCTTGGCGCCTGAGACGCTTGGCGCCTGAGGCGCTTGGCGCCTGAGGCGCTTCGCCGCTGATCGCCGCGAGCGGGCGAGCCGGTCCCCTTGAGCCCCTACTCCGCCCGATGGCCGCCATCGATCACGAGATCGGTGCCGGTCGCGAAGTCGGATTCGTCGCACGCCAGATAGAGCACCCCATGGGCGATGTCGTCGGGCTGTCCCGCATAGCCGATCGGGATTTCCGCGGCGATGATCTCCTTGAGCGCGGCCTCACGGCCCTTGGGGTGGCGCTTGAGCTGGCGCTCGAGCAAAGGCGTCTCGACCGCGCCCGGACAGATCGTGTTGACGCGGATCCGGTAGCCCTGTTTCGCGCAATAGAGCGCGGCCGAGCGCGTCAGCCCGCGCAAGCCCCACTTGCTCGCGCAATAGGCGGTCGAGCCCGTGGCGCCCACGAGGGCGAGGGAGGAGGCGATATTGACGATCGAGCCGCCGCCGGATGAGCGAATCACGGGGATCGCGTGCTTCATTCCCAGAAACGGACCCTCGAGGTTGATCGCGATAACGCGCCGCCAATCGGCACGGCTGGTCGTCTCGATGTTGTTGGGGATCGCGACGCCGGCATTGTTGACCAGGATGTGAAGCCCGCCGAAGCGCTCGATGGCGCGCGCGATCACGCGCTTCCAACCGGCCTCGGAGACGACATCGAGCTTCTGGAAGAGGGCGCGCGCGCCCTCCTTGCGGATCGCCTGGGCCACGGCCCGGCCTTTCGCGACATTCAGGTCGGTGACCAATACCGCCGCGCCCTCGCGGGCGAGCAGCCGGCTCGTCGCCGCGCCGATGCCCTGCGCCGCGCCGGTGACGATCGCGATCTTGCCGTCGAGCCGCCTCGCCGGTGACGAGGTTCGCCGGCGCGATGCACGACCCGCTCGCCCGCTAGCCCTCGGCATCGTCGAGCCATCCCTTGAGAAAGCGCGCGAGCCAGGCGTGCATGGCCGTCTCGTGGGCCTTATTCGCCGCCAACTGCTGCTCCATCGATTGGGCGCCCGGCTTGTCGAGCGATTCGCCGGACCCGATCCAGCGCATCATGATCTTGCGGTTGACCTCGGGGTGAAACTGGATGCCGTAAGCCTTCGCGCCGTAGCGGAACGCCTGGTTGGGAAAGATCGGCCCTTCGGCCAAGAGCTCCGCGCCTTGGGGCAGTTCCCAGCCTTCACGGTGCCAATGATAGACATGCAGCCCGTCATCGACCAGGCCCCGACCGGCGGGCGTCGGCCGGATTGGCACATAGCCGATCTCGCAGAGGCCCTCGGGGTGCGAAGCGATCCGCGCGCCGAGCGTTTGCGCGAGGATCTGCGAGCCGAGGCAGATGCCGAGGAAGGGTTTCTGGGCCTCGAGCGTGGCTTCGACCCACGCGGCGGTGCGGCTCATATATTTCCAGCGCCCGACATCGTTCGCGCTCTGGGGGCCGCCAAACATCACGCTCGCGAAATAGCCGTCATGGGCAGAGGGCAGCCGGTGGCCGGCGCGCGGGCAACGGATCTCCGTGGCGTAGCCCATGCGCTCGAGAGCGGCGCCGACCTCTCCGGGATCGGAGCCACGGGTGAAAACGATCAAGAGAACCTTTTTCGCAGGCATCTCACATCGGAGCTTGCCTCTCGGGCTGGGAAGGATGGCGGAAAGGCACGCAAAGGGCAAATCCCCCGAGCGGGAACGTGGGGCCCGGACCCCGGGGGGCTCGGACCCCGGGCGCCTTTTTTTCGCGAAGGCCGGCACGCGCCCGAGGGCTCTCCCTTAAGGTCTCTTTAACCAATTTCGCACCAGGATCGCGACCCAGGAGGCAACCGTTACCTGCGGCTGGAAATCAAGAGGAGATCGGGATGTCACTCTCCAAGCGGGCGATCGAGACACTGATCGATTTGGCGGAGAACAAGCTCACCTCAATCTGCAGCTTCGACCGCGAGGACATGCGCGAGATCAAGGCGCTCAAGACCTGCCTCGATGAATTGGCGGCGATGCGCGAGGCGTTCAAGAAGGACGACGGTCAGAAACGCACGACGGAGAAGCCCGTGCCCGGCGTGCCGATACCCGCAACCTACGGCTGACGAGAGGGGCGAAAAGCCCCGCCACATCCATTTCCGAAAACAGGCGCCGAAGCCTTCAGGGTCGCGGCGCATTTTCATGTCCGGGAGCAATTTTCATTCACGTGGAATCGCTCTCGGTTTATGTCGCTATCGGAAACGGCTCAAGGCCGGCAGCCAGGAGACGCGTCGTGGGAGAGAGGGCTCAGATCGTTTGCTGCGTGCGCTTCAGCGCGTAGAGATATTCCGAGCTGCGTTGCCAGCGCTTGAGAACTCGGCTCGCGTCCATCTGCTTCGCTTTATCGAAAAAGGTATAGGCCTGCTCGACGGGCACATCACCCGCCGCGCTA
>JAPUJA010000142.1 GCA_027296525.1 Pseudomonadota bacterium
TTTTCCCGTCAACGAGGCGCGTTCGGGAACCCCAACCGGAAAGAAACCGATACCGCGCCGCTATTTCCGCCTCGTGGTGTAGCCCTTGCCCGCGGTCATCGCGCGCGCCGCCGCGACGGCGGCGTCCAGCCCTTTGCGCAAAGCATCTCCTTCGGGTGCAAGGAGGCGCGCCCAGGCGCCGGCATCATTTGGGAGTGTCGAAGCGCCCCAATCGAGCTCCGCGACGCCTTCGAGCGCGCTGCGCAAACCCTCGGCCAATTCACCGCCTGGGCGCGATCGGCTCGCGACATAAACCGCCCCTTGGGCGATGTGCCCACCCGCGAGCGCGGGGTTGGCGTGGGTCGCTTCAGGGTGCTCGATGCAAAAGCGATCGAGTGCCAAGAGTTCGCCGTCGCGGCCGCGGATCGCGATCTCACTTTCATAGGAGTCGAAGGCCGGGAGCGCGCCGCCCGCCGGGTCGTGATAGAGAAAAGAGTCCGCCAGGATCGCGGTCGCGTCCTCGGCAACCTTAAGCGCGATCGTGGATGCCACCCGCGCGCGGGGAAAGAGGATCAGTGGGTCGCTTAAGTATTCGAGATGCGCCTGCGCGCCGACCTCGATCGCGACCGCAAGTCGCGCCTCCCCGCGTTCCATCGAATGAACCTTGGTCGCGGCCTGGGTCGTGACATGACACGCGGCCCCCTCCTCGACCGAAAGCGAGAGGCGGAGCCGGTCGCCCTGAAACAGCCCGCCCGAGACCGACTGCAGATAGAGCGTCGCCATCTCGGGCCAGTCCTCGTCCAAATGGAAGGCGCGGGTGACGTGAAAGGGATATTCGGCGTGCTGTCTCGCGAGATAGCTCGCGCCTTCAGGTCTCCGCGCAAACGTGAACGCGGCACGGCCCTCCTTGGCGCCACTCTTCGTGGATCGCTTGTGCCCGGGATCGGGCGCGGCGGGAAGCGCGCCGCTCACGGCTCGAGCAGCACGTCGTGGGCGAGATGCGCGATCACCTCGTCGAGCCCTTCGCCGGTGCGGCAATTGGTGAAGACGATCGCCTTCCCCTTGCGCGTCGCTTCGGCGTCGCGCGCCATCGCCGCGAGGTCCGCGCCGACATAGGGCGCGAGATCGATCTTATTAATCACCAGGAGATCCGATTGCACGATGCCGGGGCCGCGCTTGCGCGGGATGTCGTCGCCACCCGCCACGTCGATCACGAACAACCAGTAATCGACCAGATCGAGCGAGAAGGTCGAGGCCAGGTTGTCGCCGCCGCTTTCGATGACGATCAGATCGAGCTTGGGAAAGGCGGCTTCCAGCCGCTCGGCCGCCTCGATGTTGAGCGTCGGGTCCTCGCGGATCACCGTGTGGGGACAGGCTCCGGTCTCGACGGCGACGACGCGCTCGGGCGCGATCAACCCGCCTAATTTAAGCCGTTGCGCGTCCTCTTCGGTGACGAGATCGTTCGTCACCACGGCGACCTCGGTGCCGCGTTCCTTGAACTTGGGGAGCAGCGCCTCGATCAGCGCCGTCTTGCCCGAGCCCACCGGCCCGCCGATGCCGACGCGCGCCGGACCGGGCGCGGGCTGCTTCGCTGTTTGCGCTTTCGTCATCCCGTCAGCGCAGCATGTAGCGCTGGGCGAGCGGGAGCGTCTCGGCCGGCTCGCAGGTCGCGAGCTCGCCATCGACGAAGACCTCGAAGGTCTCCGGATTGACCTCGACCTCGGGGCAATTTTCGTTGCGGAGCATGTGGCTCTTGTTCAACCGGCGCGTGTTCTTCACGACGCCGATTTGCTTGGACAAGCCAAGCCGCCCGGCGATGTCGTTATCCGCCGCCGCCTGGCAGACGAAGGACATGCTGAGAGGCTGCTTCGCGTTTCCGAACGCGCCCCATTGGGGACGCATGATGATCGGCTCGCAGGTCATGAGGGAGGCGGACGAATCACCCATCGCGCCCCAGGCGATGAAGCCGCCCTTGACCACGAGCTCGGGCTTGAGCCCGAAGAAGGCGGGCCGCCAGAGCACGATGTCGGCGAGCTTGCCGGCCTCGAGCGAGCCGACATAGGCGTCGATCCCGAAGGCGCGCGCGGGGTTGATCGTGTATTTCGCGATATAGCGCAGGATCCGCTCGTTATCGCCGAGCGCCGTTTGCTCCGCCTTCAAGCGCCCGCGCTGATCGCGCATCTTGGAGGCGAGCTGCCAGGTGCAGCAGATCACCTCGTTGATGCGGCCCATCCCCTGGCTGTCCGAGCCCAGCATCGAGATCGCGCCGATGTCGTGGAGCACATCCTCGGCCGCGATCGTCTCGGCGCGCACCCGGCTCTCGGCGAAGGCCACGTCCTCGGGCACCGCCGGGTTGAGGTGATGGCACACCATGATCATGTCGAGATGCTCGTCGAAGGTGTTGACCGTATAAGGGTTCGTCGGGTTGGTCGAGGACGGCAGGCAGTTGGGCTCGCCGGTGATGCGGATGATATCCGGCGCGTGGCCGCCGCCCGCGCCCTCGGCGTGATACATGTGAATCGTCCGCCCGTTGATCGCCGCCAGCGTGTCTTCGACGAAGCCGCTCTCATTGAGCGTGTCGGTGTGGAGCTGGACCTGGAAGTCGAGCTCGTCGGCGACCGAGAGGCAACAGTCGATCGCGGCGGGCATGGCGCCCCAGTCCTCGTGGATCTTCAAGCCGAAGCAGCCGCCCGCGATCTGATCGACGAGCGAGCGGGGCTTCGATGAATTGCCGCGCCCGAGAAAGCCGAAATTGATCGGCCATTGCTCGGCCGCCTGGAGCATGCGCGCGACATTCCACGCGCCGCCACAGTCGATGCCGACGGTGATGGGCCCGAGGGAGCCACCGATCATGGTCGTGATGCCCGACGCGATGGCGTGCTCGCAGAGCTCGGCGCTGTCGAAATGGACGTGACAGTCGAGCCCGCCGGGGGTCGCGATCAGCCCCTCGCCGTCGCGCACCGTGGTCGCCGCGCCGCAGATGAGGTTCTTGTCCACCCCGTCCATGATCGCGGGGTTCCCGGCCTTGCCGACGCCCACGACGCGCCCGTCCTTGATCCCGAGATCGCCCTTGACGATGCCGAGCACGGGGTCGATCACGACGACGTTGCTGATCAGCATGTCGAGCGAGCCTTGCTGGCTGTCGTAACCGGCGGCCAGGCCCAAGCCGTCGCGCAAGGTCTTGCCGCCGCCGTGGAGGCATTCCTCGCCCGGCACGGCGTGATCCCGCTCGATCTCGGCCAGAAGCGAGCTGTCGCCCAAGCGCACCGCATCGCCCGCCGTCGGGCCATACATCTCGGCATATTTCTTCCGGCTGATACGCGCCATGGCCTTAAGCCCCCCTGAAGCCGCGTTCCTTCGCGCGCCGGAGCGCCCGCGCCTTGACCTCCTCGGAGTGCCGCGAGCCGTTGGTCAGGCTGTTCAGCCCGTGGAGCTCGCCCGAGCCGCCGAACGCGACGAGGGTCACCTCCTTGCGGTCGCCGGGCTCGAAGCGCACCGCGGTTCCCGCCGGAACGTCGAGGCGCATGCCGAAGGCCTTCTTGCGATCGAATTGCAGACAACGGTTGGTTTCGAAGAAATGGTAGTGGCTGCCCACCTGAACCGGCCGGTCGCCCTTGTTGGTCACTTTGAGGGTGACGCGCTGGCGTCCGGCGTTGAGCTCGATGCTGCCGCGGCCCGTGATGATTTCGCCCGGCTTCACCTGATCCTTCTCGGCGGTCTTCTTCTTGCCCGGGCGGATGGGTTCGTGAACGGTGACGAGCTTGGTGCCGTCCGGGAAGCTCCCCTCGACCTGCAGCATCGGTATCATCTCGGGCACTCCCGACATCACGTCGTCCCCATTCAAGAGCGTCGCGCCGTAGCCGATGAGCTCGGCGACGCCTTTTCCTTCGCGCGCGCCTTCGAGAATCTGATCCGCGATGTAGGCGA
>JAPUJA010000143.1 GCA_027296525.1 Pseudomonadota bacterium
GACCAGCTGCCGGCCGAAATCGTCGATGATGAAGAGCCCGCCGGTCGCCTTCATCTGCATCGGCGCCTCGTAAAAGCGCGCATAGGGATTGAAGCTGAGATCGAGCATGTCGAGGGTGAGCTCGCCGCCGGTCACGACCACCGGCCGATGGCATTCGACCCAACGGGGATCGGGCTCCTCGCCCTGCCGGCTGCGGCCCCGGGCGCCATCGCCCCGTTTCTCCGCGACGCGATGAACCGTCGTGTCGAAGATCTTGATGATCTGGCCATCGACCTCGATGCAGTGCGGGACAAAAATCGTCTGCTCGAAGACCTTGCCGATGGCCTCCGCAACCACCGTCTTGCCGTTCCCGGGCGGTCCGTAGACCAGGATCGAGCGGCCCGAGAACACCGCCGGCCCCAGCCGTTTGACGAGCGTCTCGGGCATCACGAGCGAGCTGAAACACTCGCCGAAGGTCGCGAAATTGGGCCGCTCGTTCGCAACTTTCTGGCGCTCGACCTGGTTTCGAAAGGCGTCGAGCGTGACGGGGACGGGCCCGACATATTGGGATTGCGAGAGCGCATCGATCGCCCAGTCGCGGCCCTTGCCCGTGAGCGTGTAACGCAGCTCCGCGAGCGGACTCGGGCCCTGCGCGCCCAGCGCGCCCAGCACCTCGACCAACGATTGCTCTTTCGCGTCCTCGAGCAAAAATTCGACGATCCCCCGGGAAAGCTTGAGCTCCTTGGAGAGCGCCGTCGGCACGGACAGGCCCAAGACATACATCGCCTTGAAGATGAGCCCGAACAGAATCTTCTGACCGACGCCCGTCTCGTCCACGGTCCGGGGCGCGAGCGGCGCCCGGCTCGTGGCCTCAAGTGGAAATTGATGCAGCATTCGCCCGATCCCTTATCGGCCCACTTCGTCTCCGGCGATCCGCCGACTGGACGACGATAGCACAAATCCCGCCGCCGCAACCTCCCTTCGGGGCCGGGCGGCTCAGGGCGTTCTCGCGGGAGGCCCCGGGGGGCTCAGCGGGGCGCTCAGCGTTCGCGCAGCGCGAGGCTTTGGGCGCGCAGGATCGGGTTGAGGAGATAGTCGAGGACGGTCTTCTCGCCCGTGAGGATGTCGACGGAGGCCGTCATGCCGGGGATGATGGGAAGAGGATTTTCCTCGGTTCCCAGGTAGCTAACGTCGGTGCGCAGGCGCACGCGGTAGAAGCTTTCGTCGCGTTCGTCCTTGATCGTATCGGCGCTGATGTTCTCGACCTTGCCCTTCAAGCCGCCATAGATCGAGAAGTCGTAGGCCGTGATCTTGACCGTCGCGTCCTGACCGGGCCGCAAGAAGGCGATGTCCGCCGGTCGGATCTGGGCTTCGATGAGCAGGCTGTCCTCGATCGGCACGATCTCGACCAGGTCCTCGCCCGGCTGGATCACGCCGCCGATGGTCGTCACCAAGACCTGCTTCACCGTGCCGTGCACGGGCGAACGCACTTCGCTGCGGAACACCCGGTCCTGGCCGCCGGTGATCGCCTCGGTCACGACGGCGAGGTCCGACTTGAACCGGTTGAGCTCGTACCAGGCCTCCGTGCGCGCGCTGATCTTGCGCTCCTCGATGCGCTCGCGGGCTTCGCTGAGCGCGGCCTGCGCGCGCGGGATGGCGAGCTCGGCGGCCTGGATATCGGCCTCGACGTCGTTCGCCTCACGCTGCAAGCGCAGGAGCTCGACCTGGGAGATCACGCCCGCGCGCACGAGCGGCTCGGTCATGTCGATTTCCTGGTCCACGAGCTCGAGCGAGCGTTTGAGCTTTCCGACGCGCCCCCGAAGTTCGCGCAATTCCTGGTTCCGTTGCTCCACCTGGCGCCGCAGGATGCCGATATCCGACTCGAGCTGGGCCAACGCCGAGTTGTACTGCGCGAGCTCGTCCGCCGCCACGCCCGGCGCCTCGTCGAGCACGGCCTGCGGGAAGACGACATCCCTGCCGTTCGCCATCGCCGTCAGGCGCGCGACGGCCGCGAGTAAGCCGAGATAGCGCGCACGGGTTTCGCGGTAATCGGACGCCACCTCGGTGTTGTCGATGCGAATCAGCACCTCGCCGCTTTCGACGATCTGGCCCTCACGCACGAAAATCCCGGCGATGATTCCGCCCTCGAGGTTCTGAATGACCTGAACCTGGCTCGAGGGAATGACCTTGCCGGTTCCCCGCGTGACCTCCTCGAGCGAGGCCTGACGCGCCCACAGCATGAAGAGCACGAGGAAAGTGAGCACGATGAACAGCAGGAGATGCGCCGAGCGCGCGCCGCCGCGCCGGGTCGCGGCGTGCACCGCGCGCATGAACTCGACGTCGTCGACCTTGGGGATCCGCGCCATCTCGCTACGCGCCCGACGTTCGAATATCTTTGTTCGCGAGGCGCTTCAACACGCTCTCGCGCGGCCCGTCCGCAACGACCTTGCCGCCGTCGATCACGATCAAGCGGTCGACGAGGCTGAGGAGCGAGGCGCGGTGGGTGATGAGAACCAGGGTCTTGCCGTCGATCACCTCCTGCAGACGGATCTTGAATTGATTCTCCGCCCCGCTGTCCATGGCACTCGTGGGCTCGTCCATGATGAAGATCGGGCGATCCGCGAGCACCGAGCGGGCGACCGCAACGGCTTGGCGTTGCCCGCCCGAGATCGCCTCGCCCCGTTCACCGACCGGCATGTCGAAGCCCTGCGGATGCAGGCGGGTGAACTCCTCGACGCCCGCGATCCGGGCGGCGCGCAACACGGCCGCGTCGTCCGAGTTCGGCGCGCTGAGCGTGATGTTGTCGCGCACCGATCCGGCGAACAGAACGGTTTCCTGCGGCACGCAGCCGATGTTCCGGCGCAAATCCGCCGGGTCGATCTGGCGCACGTCGGTGCCGTCGACCAGGACCGCGCCCGACGCCGGTTCATAAAGACCGAGAATCAAACGCTCGATCGTGCTCTTGCCGGAGCCGATGCGGCCGATCACGCCGACCCGCTCGCCCGCCTTGATGCGGAAGGACAGGTCGTTGAGCACCGGAGACTTCTGGCCCGGATAGCTGAACACGACGTTCTTGAATTCGATATCGCCGTTGAGCCCCGGCCGATGGACGAAGGCCCGCGCGTCGGGGCGCTCGGTCGGCATGGTCATGATTTTGTCGAGCGCCTTGAGCGCGGCGCGCGCCTGTTGGAAACGCGTCGCGATCCCGGCCACTTGCGCGAGCGGCGCCATGGTGCGGCCCGCGAGGATGGTCGCGGCGACCAGCGCGCCGACCGTCATGTAGCCCTCGGCGATCCGATAGACCCCGAAGATGACGATGCCGACAGTCACCATGTTCTGCGAGAAAGCCGCGAAGCTGATGGCCACCGTCGACAGGCTGCGCACCTGGGCGCCTGATTTCGCGGTCTCGCCGACGCACTGTTCCCAGCGCCGCTGCATGCGCCCTTCCGCACCCATGCTCTTCAGGGTCTCGAGCCCGCCGATCACCTCGAACAGGATGCCGTGCTTCTCCGCGGCTTGCGAAAAGGCGCGCCGCACGAAAATATTGAGCGGGATCTGAAGCCCAAGACCGACGAGAAAGACGAGCGGCGCGGCGACCAGCGGCACATAGGCGAGCGGGCCACCGACATACCAGATCATCGCGATGAAGATGAACACGAACGGCAGATCGATCATGGTGGTAAGCGTCGCCGAGGTAAAGAAGTCGCGCAGCGTTTCGAATTCGCGCAGATGGCTCGCGAGCGCACCCGCCGACTGCGGCCGCGACGCCATGCGCATGCCCATCACCTGCTGGAACATGCGGCTCGAGATCAGCGTATCGGCGCCGCGCCCGGCGACATCGGCGAAATAATTCCGGAGCACTCTCAAAAGGAAATCGAAGGCGAAGACGATGCCGACGCCAAGCGCGAGGACCCAGAGAGTCTCGATCGCGTTGTTCGGCACGACGCGATCGTAAACGTTCATGATGAAAAGCGGCGTGGCGAGGGCGAACAGATTGATCAGGAAGGCGGCGATCGCGACCTCGCCATAGATCGGCCAGAATTTCCACAACGTGCCCCAGAACCATGCCTTCGGAAATGGACGGGCGGTGTCGAACGCATCGCCGTCGACACGGCTTTCCGGGCTCGTGAACAGCACGTAACCCAGATACTGCTGGAGAAGATCGCGCTGCGAAACGCGCCGGACGTCGTCCCCCGCATCGGCGAAGATGACATCCGCGCTCTCCACTCCGTTGAGCCGCAGCAGAACGCACGCGTTCTGCTCTTTGAGAAGCAGGACGCAGGGGAGAGTCAGGTTCGAGATCTTACGCAGCGAGCGGCGCGCGAGGCGCGCGTTGATCCCGGCGTGCGTCGCCGCGCGGATGAAGAACTCGGGCGTCATGCCGGCTTCGGGCATCGGAAGACCCGCGACGAGAGCCGAGGCCGACATCGGCCGCTCGAGCAGCTTCGTCAGCGTGGCGAGGCAAGCAAGCAAGGGATCGTCCGGCTTGTCCATCTTCGAGGAAACGTCCCAATCCTTGGCCGCCGCCACCTCCGATGGCGCGCCCGCCAGAGCCGGGTCGTCAGCCCCCTCGGACGGCGCGAGCGCCGCCCCGGCGGTCCCCGGCGCTTCCGCCGGTCTTGCGCTCGCGGCCGTCTCGCCCGCCGCCGCGAGATTTTCGCCCATCCGTTCCGGTGGTGTCGTCACATCGCCGCCCGAAGTTGCCGTCACGCCTTCACACTCCACGAGCCTGCCCGGGCCTGCCCGCCGATGCCCGCCGGGTGCGTGGGCACGATGGAGGGTCCGCCGCCATTTGCATGAGCCGAGGAGTTCATCGAACCGTGCTTCCCCGTATTGGTCTCCCCAGGGCAATAAATTCTCCCTGGGGCCATTATGGTAACCCCTATGTTAACCAATTCTTTCTTGTACGCCATTTTCATTGACAGAAGGGCGCGCTCACCACGTTCCCGAGCCGCCCGCCCCCACCGGCGGCTCTCGACAGGCGGGCCGGAGCGCATCCACCCGAATCCCGAGGTTTACGCTATAATTACTTGACTTCCTGGGGCTTTTTCTTGTTCACTGGGCTTCGCCGCGCCACGAATCAGTCCGGTGGCGCGCAGTTGGAGGGGACGGCAGAGGTCCTTGCTGTTTCATTAGTCCTCACATTGACCCTCGAGCCGGCTCACTTTAAGATTTCGAGTCGGGGATAGGGAGTCCGCCGGATACGGGACCAACCCCGCGAGGCGGCATAAGGAGTTGGGGGGCATGGGAATTTTTTCAATGAAGAATCGGCGGTGGCCGGGTGCGTTCGTGCTCGGATCCGCGGCGCTGCTGCTTTCGGCGGGTGGCGCCGAGGCCGACACCTTGCAAGAGGCGGTTTTTCACGCCGTTCAGACCAACCCTGAGGTTCTCGAGCTCGCGGCGGACCGGCGCGCGATCGACTACGAGCTTCGCCAGGCGCGGGCGAACTACCTGCCCACCTTGGATTACCGTGGGTCCACGGGCCCGGAATACACGGACGATCCGGGCACGCGGAACCGCGCGGCGGCGGGGCTCGGCAAGGACGGCGACACCTGGCTGTGGCGCACCGAGAACTCGCTGACCCTCACCCAGCTTCTGTTCGACGGATTCGCTACGGACAGCGAGGTCGAACGTCAGCAGGCGCGTGTCGATTCGGCCGCTCATCGTGTCAGCGACTCATCGGAAATCATTGGTTTAAATGCCGTTTTGGCCTATCTCGACGTGATGCGCTGGCACGCTCTCGTGCGCATCGCCCAGGATAATGTGCGCGCCCATGAGCAGACGGTGGCGGATGTCGGCCAGATCGCGGATGCGGGCCGGGGCACGGCCGCCGACTTCGCTCAGACCGAGGCCCGCCTGGCCCAGGCGCGCGAGGCGCTCGTGCAGACCCGCGGCAGCCTCGCGGACGCCGAAGCCAACTACATTCGATTCGTGGGGCGCGCCCCGGTGGCGCTTTCGCGCCCCGGGCTGTCGGCCGATGCGATCCCCGCCAATCAGGAAAGCGCGGTCGCGATCGCTATTCAGCACAATCCCGCAATGCATGTCGCCCAGTCCGACATCGAGACGGCGAGGGCCGAGCGTAGGGCCACGGACGCCCCGTTCTGGCCGAGCCTCAACCCCGAGGTCACGGGGCAACATAACAAGAACATCGACGGCACGCGCGGCACCGACCGTGGCTTGGGCGCGTTCGTCGTGATGCGTTACAACCTTTACAGTGGCGGTCAGGACACCGCGCGCCGGCGCGAGGCCATCGAGCGCATCTCGGAATCCGAGCAGCGTCGCGGGCGGGTCGAACGCCAGGTCGCCGAGGAGGCGCGTCTCGCCTGGAGCGCGATGCGCACGTCGGCGGGTCGGGTCGAGGAGCTGCGCGAACAGGTTCGCGCCAACGAAGAGGTCGCCTCGGCCTACCGCGAGCAGTTCATCGTCGGGCGGCGCAGCCTGCTCGACCTCCTGGACTCCCAGAACGAGCTGTTCCTCACCCGCGGCGATCTCGCGACCCAGGATTATACCTCCGTCTTCGCCAAGCATCGGGTCTTGGCCGCCATGGGCGCCTTGCTCGATACCCTGGCCATCCCGCGGCCCTCCGAGTCGCTTCCGCTCACCGGCGGCGGCATGATGGCACCCGCCGAAGAGGAGGCCGAAGCCGATGAGGGTGAGGCGGCGGCCGACGGCGAGGGTGAGGCGGCGGCCGAGCCTGAGACCGAGACGGCGGAAACCATGGAATAAGCGTTTCCTCGCCGGATCCTGCCGGCGAGGGCTCAAAGAGCCGGATGAGACCAAGCGACCGGCGCTCCCTGAGGCGCCGGTCGGTCTTTGTAGGCCCCCCTATTTAAGCCAGCCTCTGATTTAAGCCAGCGTCTGAGCATTAGGCCTCGGGGGCGAATTCGGCGCCTCTCCCATCCAAGGCGGCGAGCCTGGCCGGCACCGCCGGCCCGATGGCCACCGCCTCCTTCCCTATTTCGGCGAAGGCCGCGGCTCGGCCCCCCCGGTGCCGAGCCGATCCCCGGTCCATTTCGATCCCCGAGCCCTCTCCCGCCCCTCTCCCGCCCCTCTCAAGGGCCCGTTTCGCCCCGGACGCCGGCAAAGCCAGCGGCGCCGAAGGGACGCGCCGAGGGTTAACGCCTGGGAGATCCCCGACGCCGCGGCTCTAAGCGGCGGTGCTCTCGAGCCGGGCGCGCCGATCAAGCGACAAGCCCCGGCAAGAGCTTAAGTCATCAAAAAAAATTTCAGAGAAATTTATGAATAAAAATGGATTCAACTCAGATGGTATATGCAATTCATTTTAAACATGCGCGTCACAACTTAGTATTTATTTGATATTAACTATTAATATTAAATATTAATGTATAAATCATATAAAA
>JAPUJA010000144.1 GCA_027296525.1 Pseudomonadota bacterium
GGCACTCCCGTCGATCTGGAATGGCAAGAGGACTTCGGCGAGG
The DNA here is from genome assembly GCA_027296525.1 of Pseudomonadota bacterium. GTDB lineage: Bacteria > Pseudomonadota > Alphaproteobacteria > UBA828 > JAPUJA01 > JAPUJA01. The sequence goes on from JAPUJA010000144.1 coordinate 44, forward strand.
CAGGAGAGTTCCTCTCGCAGATCACCCTCTCCGGAGCAATCGATGACGCCGGCTGGGAAGCTCTCGGGCTGGCCCCCAGCACTTATTTGAGCGGGCCCGTCGAAACCAAGATTATCTATCGCGATATCGACCGTCGGCGAAAAACCATCAACATCGATATCGATGTGCGCGATTCAGAGCTGGCGATTCCCGAATTCTTCTGGTCGAAACGACCGGGCGTCGACGGGCGCGTTCAGCTGCAGATCGGTTTGGCCGAGGGCATGCCGATCGAGATCGAACATTTCGTCGTGGTGGCCCAGGACCTCTCGGCCGAAGGCCGTGCGGTCTTTGAGCCTGGCTTCGGGAAGCTTTTGGAGCTCGATGCCTCGCGGATCGCCTTCGGCGCGAATGACTTTTCCATTCGAATGGTTCCCTTGGCCGAGGCGAGGGAAGGCTATGATGTCGCGATCACGGGCGAAAGCTTCGATCTAAGACCCTATATCGACGAGTTGTTCGAGGACGAGGAGAGCAAAACGCCGCCGTTCGTCCTCTCCCTCAAGGTGCGCAGGCTCATCACCCGCGAGGATCAGCAGATCACCGACGTCGTCGGCCACATCGATTACGCGGACGATCGATGGCGGAGCGCGTCGTTCGACGGCCGCCTTCCGAGCGGCGAGACGCTGCGCATGCGGCTCGCGCCGACAGAGGACAACAAACGGAGCTTCGACATGACTTCCTCGGATGCCGGATCGGTCGCGCGGGTCTTCGACCTGTACGACAACGGGATCGGTGGCGAACTTGAGCTGACGGCCATCATCGACGACAATCTGCCCGACCGGCCTGTCGAGGGGCTGATCACCATAGAGAACTATCGGATCATCAACGCGCCGACACTCGCACAGATTTTGAACTTTGCGGGACTGCTGGGGATACTCGACAGTCTCCAAGGGGACGGCATCGGTTTTTCGAGCTTCCGGCTGCCGTTCAAATTCGCCAACGGCCGGCTCGACATCGATGAGGCGCGGACCCACGGCCCGTCACTCGGGATCAACGTCTCCGGCACGGTGGATGTGGAGGCCGACCAAACGGATCTCTCCGGCACCATCGTACCGGCCTACGCCATCAACAGCCTGCTCAGCAATATCCCCATCATCGGCGATATTGTCACCGGTGGCGAGGGGGAGGGCATCATCGCCGCGACCTTCACGGTCGATGGCCCAATCGACGAGCCGAGCATCAGCGTCAATCCGGCATCGATGCTGGCACCGGGTTTCCTGCGCAATCTGTTCGGGCTCTTCGACGGTGGCGGCGGCTCCGAAAGCGATGGCGATGGCGAGCCGGATGCCGGCGTGCTGGACCCCGACGGCCCGGATGCCGGCGCGAATAAAGCTGTTCCCGGCGGCAAGATGCCGGCCCAATGATTCCCGCAACCCTCGAGACGCGGGCGCTCAGAGTGCGCTCGGAATCGCCGGCGCCGGAGAACCCTGACGGATGATGTCGAGGATCGGATCAAAAGCCTCGGCCGGCTGCGCGCCCGAGAGGGCATAGCGCCCCTCGAAGATGAAACAGGGCACCCCCTGAATGCCGGAGCGCTTCATCTCCCGGTCTTCCGCCATGAGAGGTGCGCGCTCGGCGTCGCTCAGGAGGAAACGCCGAGCCTCGACGCGGCTCAACCCTGCCGCCTGCGCGACCTCGCACAAGACCCTGAGCTCACCGATGTCGAGCCCTTCCTCGAAGTAAGAACGGAAGAGCATCTCGACCAGCTCACCGCTATCCCCTCCCAGACCGCTCGCCCAGCGCACCAGACGATGGGCGTTGAGGCTATTGGGCACGCGCTCGATACGCTCGAGCGCGAAGGATATGCCGAGTTCGCGGCCCACCGCCTCGACATGCCCCTGCATCTTCGCGATTCGCGTGGAATCTCCGAATTTCCGGGCGAGGTAGAGGGCCCGGTCGACCCCGCCTGGCGGGATGCCCGAATTGAGTTGGAAAGCCCGCCAGTTGACGACGGGCTGAAGGTCGCCGTTGCGCTCGAGCACACGCTCGAGACGGCGCTTGCCCACATAACACCAAGGGCAGACGAAATCCGAGATCACATCGACACGCATCCTTTGAGGATACGTGATTTCATGCGAAAGGTTGAGGAAAGAGTGGTGCCTAGGCCGCGGCCCGCACGCCCTTCGCGGCGCCTCGGGCGCGCCCGATGAGCGTCTCCACGCCATCGCCCGGCGCGAGTTCGGCAGAGCCCGTATGCAGGTGAACGCAGACCGCCTCGTTCACCCCATGCAGCGCGAAATCGGTGAACGCAACGACGCCGGCCACGCGCTGGATCATGACGTTGGCCGCCTCCATTGGCGTGTCGGGCAGGATGACACAGAATTCCTGCCCGCCATGGCGAGCCGGGAGATCCTCGCTGCGCACGAGGCGCCCTATGATCGTTCCCAACTGGCCGAGCAGAGCATCCCCCGCGGAGTAGCCGTAGCGGGCATTGACCGTAGCCATGCCGGTGACGTCGAAGAACCCGACGGACAGAGTCTTGTGGCGTGTCTCGGCCTTGGCGATCAGATGGGAGAGGTGATCGTGGAGGAAGCCGTGCGAGTAAAGACCGGTCAAATTATCGTTGCCGGTCAGCTGGCTTGCCTCGCGGTAGATGCTCAAGACCCTATCGCGCAGACGCTCCTGACGGATCAAGGTGGCAACACGGATCTTGAGCTCGCCGGCGCGAAGCGGCGAGGGCAGCACGTCGCTCGCGCCGGACGCGATCGGCGCCGCCGGATCCTCGAACGCGTCGGGCGGCGCGATGATGAGAAGAGGGAGATGAAAAAACCTCGGATTGTCGCGGATCACGCGGCATAGGTCGAGGCACGCCGCCCCATCGCCGTCAATACCGACGATGACGAGCTCGACCCTCCCATTCATGATCGACTCGACAGCCTGCTCGCAGCCGGGAACCACGGTCAAATTCGCGTCGTTGCGGAGCATGGCCGCCGCCGCAACGGTATCGGGATTATCGCTCCCGACGATCAGGATCTTCGCCCCGGCGGTGTCGATCTGACCGATCTCGGGCAATCCCGTACGAACACCGTAGCGCCGCATCGTCGCCTCGCGCTGGCGAAGCTCGTCCTGCATGGTCTTGAGACGCCGGGCGACGGAAAGGCGCTGCATCAACTCACCGTCCGTAAACGGCTCGGGCACCACGTCATCGATCGACGCCGCGATTTCGGCGCCCGTGATCGTCGGATCACCCAGAAAGAGAATCGGAATGTCCTCCAAATCGCCGGCACTCTTCATCCGATAGGCGAAATCCAGGATCGACATGTCGGACGGTTGACCGCTGAGGAGCACGATGTCCGGGCTCTCCGTCAGAACCACGGACACGCCCGTGGCGCCTGAGGATTCCCGAAAGACGGTGTAGCCGTTTTCACGAAGCCGATCGCCGAGAGCGCGCGATCGATCGGCCTCGGCGTCGAGGAGGAGCACGCGTGTGCTGGAGCTCATGAGAGAGGGGCGATCTCGGCTTATGGATGGCGCTCGCTCAACGCTATCGGCCCTCCGTAAACAATCTCTTAACCCTTGAGCCGTGGCCGAGGCTCAGCCGCCCGCGGAGGCGGCGGCAAGGCGCCGTCTGAGGAGCTTCCCGTTCGCCATACGCGGAAGCTCGGTGAGGAAGCGTATTTCCTTGGGCCGCTTGTAGTCCGCGAGACGCCCCTCACACCAGGAGAGGACTTCCTCGGCCCCGATCGAGCCCGCCTGTTTGGGCACGATGAAGGCGGCGATAACGCTCAGATCGGGGCGGATCTCGAGCTCGGTCACCGCGGCCTCGGCGATCCCGGGATGCTCGGCCAGGACCCGCTCGATCTCGAGCGGCGAAACCCGGTAGCCGAGCGCCTTCATGACATCGTCGTTGCGCCCGTGGAACCAGACGTAGCCGTTCTCATCGATCGAGGCGAGATCGCCGCCCACGAACCAGTCGCCCCGATAGCAAGCCGCCTCCTCCTCGGGCCGGCGCCAGTAGCCCAGCATCAGCCCCGGATCGGACCGGTGAACCGCGAGAAGCCCGACTTCGCCCGGGGGCAGGGGATGCGCGCCGCCCTCGACGGGGAGGATCGCCACCCGCCGGCCCGGCTGCGCCCGCCCGGGGCTTCCCGCCACGATAGGGGTCGACGGCCCGCTGCTGATGTAGGTGGAAACCTCGCTCATGCCGAGGGACTCGTAGAGCTCCTTGCCGGTCGCCGCGCGCCAGGCGGCGAGCAGCTGGGGCGAGAGCGGCTCGCCCGCGGTAAGGCCGTGGCGAAGGCTGGAGAGATCGAAGCGGGAAATATCGCAATACTTTAGAATTTGTCTGTAGAGCGTTGGAACAGCGGTAAAAATAGTTGCCCTATGCTTTTCGATCAGGGCCGGCCAAAGAGCAGGCTCGCGCGGCCCGTCATAGAGCACGGCGCTCGCGCCCACGGACCAGGGGTCCATCAAGCCGACCCCCAGCGTGTAGGTCCAGTTGAGCCTGCCCGCGTGCAGCATCACGTCACCCGCTTGAAGCCCGGTCCAGCCCTCGATCATGGGCCGGCGGCCCCAGGCGTTGCGCTGGGCGTGAAGGACGCCCTTTGGGCGTTCGGTGGTGCCCGAGGTGTAGATGAGAAATGCCGGATCCTCGGCCCGGGTCTCGGCCAGAAAGGGCGCACCGGCATAGGCCTTGAGCTTGCCGAACGCCTCGGAGGCGAGGATCCGGACATCGCCTGGGAGCGCGCCTTCGGGCGCGAGGGCATCGGAGGTGATGAGGAGCCGGGCCTCGGCGTCACCGACGATCCAGCGGAGCTCGCGCTCGGTCAGTTGCGCGGAGGTGGGAACGGGGACGAGGCCCGCGGCCAGGCTTGCGAAAAAGGCCAGGGCGAAATCGGAGCTGTCCTCGAGCCGAAGCACGACGCGCTCGGCCCGCGCGACGCCCTGCTCGCGAAGCCCGCCGGCCAGCCGGGTCGCGGCATCGAAGAACCCACCGAAGCTCCAGCGTTCTTCGTCGCCCTCGCCACGCGAGACGGTCAAGGCCGTGTGATCGGGCCGCGCGCGCAGATTGGCCGCGAGGCAATGGCAGAGGATGCTGTCGCGCTCTGCCCCTTCGATCGGCGCTCGCCGGCCTTCGCCTGCGGGCCTTCCGGTCACCAGCCGTTGACCCGCGGCCAAACCTCGGTGATGCGCTCGCCGCCCTCGGTGACGTAATAGCGATCGTACATCGCGCAGGTGATGCAGGAATGGTTTGGGATGACGCGCACGAGGCTTCCGATGGGCAACGCGTCGAAGGGCAGGGCGCCCTTGACGAAGCCATGTTCCTGATGGACCTCATCCACGCGCAGATCCCCGATCCGCTGACGGCCCAGCCGCTCGAACACCCAGCCATAGCCGGCGTCGGGCAAATGTGCGTTCGCGCTCATATCCTTTGAGAGCGCGAGCGCGCCAGCGTCGATCAACAGGGTGCCGGAGCGGCGGTTGTGGCCGATCACCGTCGCAAGAACCGAGACCGCGATGTCATC
>JAPUJA010000145.1 GCA_027296525.1 Pseudomonadota bacterium
CGCCTGCTCCAGGCGCTCCTGAGCCTCGAGACGCCCGTCTACCACCACCACCCGTTGATCACCGACGAGCGGGGCCGGCGCCTCGCCAAGCGCGAGCGTGCGGCGACGATACGGGACCTGCGCGAGACGGGCGCGAGCGCCGAAGCCGTGATCGCCCGGATCGAGCGCTCATCCCGACTCGCCCGCGCCGGGTGAGACGCTATAATCCGGCATTGGCAAGTCGCATACCGGCCAAGGGGAGAATGGAATGAGCGCCGCGAAAAACGCCGAAATAGCGAAGGAATTCTATGACCGGTTTCTGGCCGACGACCTCGAAGGGATGGGCAAGACCCAGACGGACGACGTCGTCTGGACGATCTGTCCTGGCCCCGCGGCGGACGTCGTGCCCTATTTCGGCGTGTTTCGAGGCCGCGAGGGCTACATGGATTGCATCAACCGTTACCTCGAGTCGGCCGAGCCCGAGGTCTTCGAGCTCACCGGCTATTACGGCGACGCCGACAAGGCCTTCGTCACCGGCCATGAGAAGGTTTTGGCGAAGGCCACCGGGAAGAGGTTCGAAACCGACTTTCTCATCGTCTTCGACATCCATGATGACAAGATTACGAGGCTCACGGGCTACTTCGACTCGGCGCTGCTGATGGCGGCGTTCACCGCCTAGCCGGAAGCCGCCGCGATCGGAGGCGCTCCGATCGGAGGCGCCCCGATCGAGCCTCGCGCGAGGCGCGGGCGAGGGGTTATAATCCAGTATTGGCGCCAAGACAGTCACAAGAGGAGGAGATCATGAGCGCATCGAGCAACGCCGAAGTGGCGAAGGAATTCTTCGACAAGTTTTTGGCCGACGACGTCGACGGCATGATGGCCATGCAGACCGACGACATCGTCTGGAACATCTGTCCCGGAGCGGCGGAGGATGTCGTTCCCTATTACGGCGTCTATCGGGGCCGCGAGGGCTGCCTGAAATGCCTCAGCCTCTACGGCGAGGCGGCCGCCCCGGAAGTGTTCGAGATCACCGGCCATTACGGCGACGCGGACAAGGCGTTCGTCACGGGCCATGAGAAGGTCCTCGCGAAACCGACCGGCAAGACTTTCGAGAGCCCGTTCATCTTCACACTGGATATTCGCGACGGCAAGGTCGCGCAAATGAGCGCGCTGTTCGATTCGGCCGCCCTCAAGGAAGCGTTCACCAAATAAAGCTAAGGGCAAGACCATTCCGGTGGGCCGTCTTCGAGCTCTGCCGGGATCATTGATCCATCGCCGTCGCCTGAGAGACGGTCTCTAAGCCCGGATGCGGTGCCGGCGGCAGGAAGATGATCACGGTAGACGGACTTCTCTTCGACTATCCCACCGTGCGTGCGCTCCACGGCGTCTCCTTCACTGTCGAAACGGAGACGATCACGGCGCTCGTCGGTCCCAACGGGGCGGGCAAGACGACGCTGCTGCGCTGTCTTGCCGCCCTCGAGACGCCGCTTTCGGGGAAAATCACGGTGGACGATGTCGACGTCGCCGAGCGGCCGCGCGCGGCGCACCGGCGGATCGGCTTCCTGCAGGACTTCTTTGGCCTGTATGACGATCTCAGCGTCCGCCGGTGCCTGCGTCACCACGCCGCGGCTCACGACGTGCCGCGCGCGGAACGCCCGCAGCGGATCGCGATCACCGCCGAGAGGCTCGGCCTCACCGAACGGCTGGATCAGAAGACGGGCCAGCTCTCGCGCGGGTTCCGTCAGCGCGTGGCCATCGGCCAGGCGATCATCCACGGGCCGAAGGTGCTGATGCTGGACGAGCCCGCCGCCGGGCTCGACCCCGAGGCGCGCCAGGAGCTTTCGAATCTCCTGCTCACGCTGCGCGCCGAAGGGATGACGATCATCGTCTCTTCCCACATCCTCGTGGAGCTTGAGGACTATTCGAGCCACATGATGATTCTCGACCGGGGCCGCGTCAAAGAGAACCGTGCCATCGCCGCCACCACGATCGCCTCGGGCCGGCGCCTCAAGGCGGTCTTGAGCGCGCCCGATGCACGGCTCGGGGAATTGCTGGCGGCGACCGAGGGCGTCAGCCGCCTCGCGATCGAGGAGCAAATGGCGCGCTTCGACTTTTCCGGCGACGCGGCCCGGCAAGCCCTGCTGCTTAAGATTCTGATCGAGGCGGGCCTCGCCATCAGCCATTTCGGCGAGGAGAGGCAGACGATGCAGGACGTCTACCTCGAACGGCTGCACGCCGAGTGAGCGCAAGCGATGAACCCGGAATTTCAACGCAACCTGATGCTCGAGCTCTCGATCCACCGGCTGATCGCCATGCCGGTCATCCTGCTTCTCGTCTTCGTGGCGACCGGCGCGCTCGCCGGGGAGGACGCCGTCACCCATGTCGCAACCGGCGTGCTCTGGCTGCTGCTCGTGCTCTGGGGCAGCCGGCTCGCGGCCGAGACCGTGCTGGGCGAGGTCGTCGGGCGCACCTGGGACGCCCAGCGCATGTCCTCGATCGGCCCCTGGGCGATGAGTTGGGGCAAGCTCTTCGGCAGCACCGTGTTCATCTGGTACGGCGCGCTCTGGTGCGTGCCGGGCTATTTCTGGAGCGGCCAAAAGAGCGTCGCCGATCTCGCCGAGATCGCGCTGCTCGGCCTCTTCACCCACGCCATCGCGCTGTTCTTGAGCCTGATGGTGCTGCGCGTCAGGCCCGGCGGCATGCGCTTTCAAGTGACCCTCGTGCACGTGCTCGCGCTCAGCGCCGCGCTGCTCTATCAGGCGGGCCTTCAACAGATCGTCACGCTCCCCAGCTGGGCGGTGGTTCGCTGGTATGGCGTGGCCATCGACGGCGCCGTCTTCCGCCTCGCCTCCGAGGTGATCTTCCTCGCCTGGGCGATCATCGGCCTCTACCGGCTGATGCGCCTCGAGCTCCAATTCCGCCCGGGGATCTACACGCGCCTCGTCTTCGTTCTGTTCGTCGCCGCCTACGCCGGGGGCCTGCCGGACACGGTGCACAGCGTCGCGCGCTGGTTCGTCGCCTTCGGAGCCACCGTCCTCGTCACCTATGTGGCCGCCTTCGTCGAGCCCAAGGGCTTCGGGCGCCTGCGCCGCTGGGGCTATTACCTCAAGACCCGCGATCTCGCGCGCGCCCTCACCACGGCGCCCACCTGGGTCGTGAGCGGGTCGATCGCGGTTCTGCTCGGTGTCGTGACGATCGCGCTGTGGAGCACGATGGACGCGAGGGACGCCATCGACGCGGCGCCGGGCTTAAGTGTCTTCTTCGACATACGCTATCCGAAGCTCGCGCCCTTCATCATCGCGATCTCGTTGTTTCTCACGCGCGACATCGGCATCATTTATTTCTTCACGCTCGACGGCCGGGCGAAACGCGGTCATTTGACGAGCCTCGTCTATCTCGGCGTGCTCTACATTCTCACGCCGCTGATCTTGAGCGCGTTCAACCTCGATCGCTTGGTTCCGATCGCGGTCCCGAGTCCGTACGGCGATCCGGCACTCGTGATCCTTCCGGCGCTCATTCAAGCGGGGCTCGTCGCGCTTCTGATCGCCTGGCGCTGGCGGCGGCTCGAGCGCACAGGGTTGGGGAGCGTGCCGGCGGGATGAATTCGGATCGAGGCGCGCTCACCGGCTTCAAGGTGGTGGACCTGACGCGAGTCCTCGCCGGGCCCTTCTGCACCCAGACGCTCGCCGATCACGGCGCCGAGGTGGTCAAGATCGAGCCGCCCACGGGTGACGAGACCCGGGGCTGGGGGCCGCCGTTCGCCGAGGGCGAGGCCGCCTACTTTCTCGGCGTCAACCGCAACAAGCGCGGCATCGCGCTCGATCTGAGCCGCGCCGAAGGCCAGGAGGTGCTCTTCCGGCTCCTGGAGGGCGCCGATTGCCTGATCGAGAATTTCAAGGCGGGCACGCTCGAGAAATGGGGCATCGGCTATGACGCGGCGCTCAAGGTCCGTTTTCCGCGTCTGATTCACTGCCACATCACGGGCTTCGGCGAGGACGGCCCGCTCGGCGGCGCGCCGGGCTACGACGCCGTGGCCCAGGCGCTTTCGGGCATGATCAGCATCAACGGGCATCCCCAAGGCCAGCCCGTGCGCGTCGGCATGCCGATGGCCGATCTCGGCGCCGGCCTGGTCGCGCTCTACGCGATCCTGATGGCGGCCTTGGAGCGGGAGCGTTCAGGCCAAGGGCAGCCGATCGAGGTGACGCTTTACGATTCGGCCTTCAGCCTGCTCCACCCCTACAACGCCAACTACCTCCTTTCGGGCAAGCGGCCCGAGCGCACGGGCAATCAGCACCCGAACATCGCGCCCTACGACGTCTATCAGACCAAGAGCTGCGCCGTCTTCATCGGGATCGGCAACGACCGCCAGTTCGCACGCTTCATGGCCGAGCTCGGCAAGCCCGAGATCGCTCAAGATTCGCGCTTCGCGAGCAACGCCGATCGCAACCTCAACCGCGAGGCGCTGACGGCCCTGCTTCGCGCGCGGCTTGCCGATGAAGACGGCTTCGCGCTCTCCGAGCGGCTCCTGGCGCTCGGCGTTCCTTGCGGCGCGGTTCAGGAGATCCCGGAGGTCGTGGCCCATCCCCACACCGCCCATCGCGAGATGGTGGTCGAGAAGGACGGCTATCGGGGAACGGGCCTGCCGGCGAAGCTCAAACGCACGCCCGGAACGGTGCGCGCGCGGCCGCCGCATTTTGCCGAGCACAGCCGCGAGGTGCTCACCGAGCTCGGCTATTCCGACGGCGAGGTCGACGCGCTCGCCCAGGCGGGTGTCGTTGTCCTGCCGAAGGAGGCGGCGAAGTAGCGCGCCGAAAGGAGAGATCGATGACGAGCTATCCGGATGAATTCTTCCGCAAGGCCCAGGACGCCGTCTGGTCGATGTTCACCGACCCCACGAGCGCGATCCCCAAGGCCGACGCCCTTGCTGAGGAATATGCCGATCGCTTCGCCGGCCATCAGGTGCGGGGCACGGTGCTTTTCGCCTTCGGCCAGGCGGAGGAGGGGCTTAAGGCCTTTGCGGCCGGAAGCCAGCGCGCTCAAGCCGACGAGGCGGCGTTCGTCTTCACGGATCGCCAGCTCAAAGGCCAGGAGACGGTCGATCAATCGCTCCAGGAAGTGGGACCCGATATCGCGCGGATCGACATGCTCTACGACATCATTCCGGGCGGGCCCTTCAAGCTCCCCCAGAGCATGACGATCGTTCGGCTGGACGACGGAGGGCTCGCGCTCATCAACCTGATCGAGCTCAACGAGGCGGTCCGAAGCGCGCTCGCGGGCTTGGGCCCCGTCCGCCTCCTCATCACCCAGACCTTCTTCCACTACCGCTATATCGGGGGCTATCTGGAGGCCTACCCGGAGGCCAAGCTGTTCGGCCCCCTGGCGCATAAGACGAAGCCCGAGGTCGAAGGTTTCCGCTATGCGGGCTACCTCTCGGACGATGACCCGGTGGCGCCGGATGCCCTCGAGCAGATCACCTTCGAGGGCCACGCCTTCAACGAAACCGCGTTCCATCACCCCAAGAGCGGGAGCCTCGTCATCACCGATCTCGGCTTGAACGGGAAAGACCCGGACTCGGTCTTCTACGATTTCTATTGCTGGCTCTGGGGCGGGCATGGGCGTTTCGCCTGCCCGCACTATCACCGTCTCATGGTGACCGACAGGCAAGCCGCGCGCCGCTCGCTCGATAAGATTATCGCCAAGGGCTTCACCCGGCTCCTCCCCAACCACGGTCATGCGGTCGCGGGCGAGGGCGGGCAAATCTTCGCCGAGGCCTGGGCCGAGGTCTTCGCGAAGATGTAGAGACCTCGCGGCCTTCCCCCATGCGGCAAAGCCCCCTCGCGGCAAGGCCTCCTCGCGGCAAGGCCCCCCGCGGCCTTTCCCCCTTGTGGCGGAGGGTTCGGGCGCCGCTCTATTCGGCCGCGATGGCGATGCCCGGCGGAAACTCGAATGAAGTCGCCTGATAACTCGCCCGCTCGGCGAAGGCCGCGTAGAAGCGCTCGAGATTGGCGAAGCCGCCGACGAAGTCTTCCGCGTCCGGCATCTGCTTCGCCATGTGGAAGAGCGAGACGAGGTAGAAGTCCGCGATCGTGGGGCGCTCGCCCACGAGCCAGGCGCGGCCCTCGAGCGCGCCATCGAGAATCCCGCAGTCGCGGCGGACATTGTCCTTGCCCCCGTCGATCACGGCGCGGTCGGGCGTGCCATCGGGGCCCTTGGGGAAGACGTATTGCATGACATAGTGGTAGATCAGGTTCTCGACCAGATAGTGCTTGATCGCGCTCACCCACTGCTCCGCGCGCGCCGCCTCCACCACATCCTCCGGCATGAGCGCCGGGCCGTCGAAGGCCGTATCGACGTAACGGCAGATCGCCGAGCTTTCGAACAGCACGGTCTCGCCGTGGCGAAAGGCCGGCATGCGGCCGAAGGGATGGAGCTTCAGATATTCAGGCGTCTTGATATCGGAAAACTCCTTGATGCCTTGAAGGGTATAGGAAACCCCCTTCTCATGAAGCGCGAGCCCGGCGGCGCGCACGAAGGGGCTGATGAAAAGGCCGTGCAGGACGATGTTGGCCATGATGAATTCTCCCGTCTCTCGATGAGCCTGATGCGCCGCCAGCAAGGGAGATCATATGTGGCTTGCACCCTGTTCACCAGTGCCCGATCAGGGGCCGCGCGACGGGCCGATTGCCTCCCGCCGCCGTCCCGGCCTTTAATGGCCGCCAGAAGGAGAGGGCCGTTGAACGAGGCGAGGCGATATCACAACCGCATCATCGAAACCCGCGGGGGCTGCGCGATGCCCCGGCTCGGGCTCGGCACCTGGCGCATGGGCGAGAAGGCCTCGGAACGAAAGGCCGAGGTCGCGGCGCTCGGCCTCGGGCTCGATCTCGGCCTCACCCTGATCGACACGGCCGAGATGTACGCCGAGGGCGGCGCCGAAGAGGTCGTCGGCGAGGCGATCAAGAATCGGCGCGACGAGGTCTTCCTGATCTCGAAGGTGCTGCCCGAGAACGCCTCGCGAAAGGGCACGATCGAGGCCTGCGAGCGGAGCCTCCGGCACCTCAAGACCGGCCGGATCGACCTCTATCTCTTGCACTGGCAGGGCGCACACCCCTTGCGCGCAACCCTCGATGCCTTCGAACAACTGGTCGATGACGGCAAGATCCGTTTCTATGGCGTCAGCAATTTCGACCTCGCCGCCATGAAGGGCCTCGCGCGCAAGCCCAACGGCGCGAACGTCGTCTCCAACCAGGTGCTCTACAGCCTGACCCGGCGCGGCGTCGATTACGACGTCGTCCCCTGGTGCGCCGGACAGAAGATCTCGGTCATGGCCTATTGCCCGCTCGACCAGGGGAGCCTGAAAGAGAAGGGCGCGCTCAAAACGCTCGCCCGGCGCCACGATGTCGCGCCCGCGACCATCGCGATCGCCTGGACGATGCGCCAGGCTCACCTCTGCTCGATCCCCAAGGCGACCAACCCCGATCATGTCCGCGCCAACGCCGCCGCGCTATCGGTGGCGCTCTCCGAGGACGACCTGGCCGAGCTCGACCGCGACTACCCTCCGCCCAGATCGAAGACCCCGCTCGCGATGTCGTGAGACGCTCAGGCTCGAGGCGGCGCGCGATTCATTGCGCGCATCTCGAGGAGTTGCGAGAATGCCTCTCCCCGCCAGATCCGCCGACGGCCAAGGAACGAGCGGCGGAAACGGCGAGAACACAGGGAACCGTCCGATGCCATCGCTCGCGGATTTCGTGGACCGCGCCCAGATCGCGGCGCTCCGCCGGCCGATCAAGGAGGCCTCAGGGCTGCCGGCCGTGGTCTATACGAGCGAGGCGTTCTTCGAGCTCGAACGCAAGACGCTGCTTCCCAAGCAGTGGATGGCCGTCGCCTACGGCCATGAGATCCCGGAGGCCGGGGACGCCATGCCGCTCAAGGTGCTCGGGCTTCCCGTCATGCTGGTCCGCGGTGCGGACGGAAGCTTGCGCGCGTTTCACAATGTCTGCCGCCACCGGGGCACGATGGTCCTGAAGGAGCCCGTCAAGCGCGCGAAGACGCTTCGCTGCCCCTATCACTCCTGGACCTATGATCTCGAAGGGAACTTGCGCGCGAGGCCGCTCTGGGACGGGCGCGAGGACCCGGCCGAGGATCGCCTCGTCTCGATCCCCTGCCGCGAATGGGTCGATATCGTCTATCTCAACCTCTCGGGCGACGCGGAGCCTTTCGAGGACTATTTCGGTTTCCTGAGCGAGCGCTGGAAGCCCTATGACTTCGATGCGCTTCAAGCTTGCGGCAGCCGCGAATGGGAGGTCGCGACCAACTGGAAGCTCTTCGCGCTCGGCGTGGTCGAGCCCTATCACGAGCCCTTCATCCATCCCCAGATCGTGAAGATCATCGAGGACCCCGAGACGGGTGCGAAGAAGATGGACAACGACACCTTCGACGCGCATCTGGAAAAGAACTGCATCGGCGTCGTGACACCCATCGAGGACCGCGACTTCGACCTCGCCCACGGGCTCCCTTTCCTCCCCGGACCGCCCGAGGGTTTCAAGCGCAACATGGACATCTTCCTGATGTTCCCGACCGGCGTCGTCGTGCTCGCGCGCGATCACATCCTCAACATGATCGCAACGCCCACCGCCGCAGACAAGATGCGGGTCAAGGTCGCGCTCTATGCCAGCGCCGAGGCCGTCGCCGATCCGAAGCTTAACGATGCCCGCGCCGCGCTCTTCGACGACTGGGTCGAGATCATGGAGCAGGACATCGAGGCGCTCACCCTCCAGCTCGAAGGCCACCGCTCACCTATCGCCGATCAGGCGAAGTTCTCACCCTTCTGGGAATCGTCCGCGCATTATTTCGAGAAGCACGTGGTGGATTTGTTGGAGAAGGGGTGAGGGGGGCCTACCGAGTTAAGCCGCGCTCTCCTCCGCCCCTTCCTCGATGATCCCGACGATATCCGCCATGATCGCGGCGATCTCGAAGTGTTTGGGCGTGTAGATGCGCGCGATCCCCATCTCTTTCAGCGCGCTTGAGTCCTCCTCGGGAATGATGCCGCCCAAGACCACAGGCAAATCGTCGAGCCCCGCGTCCCGAAGCCCCGCCATCACCTCGGCGATCACCGCAAGGTGGCTGCCTGAGAGCATCGAGAGCCCGATCAGATGCACGTCTTCTTCTTGGGCGGCCTTGACGATCTCGGCGGGCGCGAGGCGGATGCCCTCATAGATCACCTCGAGCCCGAGATCGCGCGCCGCCAACGCGATCTGCTCGGCACCGCTCGAATGGCCGTCCAAGCCCGGCTTGCCGATCAGCAATTTGGGCGGGCGGCCGAACCTCTTCGAAAGCCGCGCGACCTGACGCTTGACCTCCGCATAGCGCCCGGCCAAGCGTGCATCCATCGCGCCCTCACGGGCCGCGCCCTCACGGGCCGCGCCCCCACGGGCCGCCGCGACCCCGGTGGCCCCAATCCCGGTGGGTGCACGGTATTCGCCGAAGACGGCGCGCAACGCCCCCGCCCACTCGCCCGTGGTGACGCCCGCATGGG
>JAPUJA010000146.1 GCA_027296525.1 Pseudomonadota bacterium
TGGCGGCGGCGCGGGCGGTGGCGGCGGCGCGGGCGGTGGCGGTGGCGGCGGCAACGCGGGCGGCGGCGGTACGGGCGGCGGCGGTGGTGGTGGTACCGGCGGCGGCACCCAGATGGCCATGAGCATGACGGACGATGTCGGCGGCGGCAGCGCGTCCGCCACCTCGATCTCGCAATCCTCGGGCGGTGCGCTGAGCGGCCCGCAGGGCAACGGCGCGGGCGAGGGCGGCGATCTTCATGCCGTGAAAGGCTCATCGGGTGGCGGCGAAGGCGCCGGCTTGAGCGACCCCGCCAATCTGGGCCTGATCGCTTTGATCGCCCTCTTGCTCGGGGTCATCGGCTACTTCATCACCCGCAAGCTCGGCGCAAACCAAGATGATCCTCGGGTGGAGTACCGTGACCGGGTGCGTTCGCGTATGAGCAAAGCGAGCGGCTCGACCGGCTCGGCAAGCTAAGCCCTTAGAACCTTCCTCCTCTGGAATCGCGAACATCTCTGCGCCCGGTCGGATCACCTCTGGCTCCGGCTTTTCCGTGCCACCGGGCGGGGCGGAGGTGCCGCTCTCCGGCGTCTCATCCTCGCCCGCAAGCCGGGGCGGCCTCGGCCGTTTACCGAAATGTTCGATTGATCTAAACTGCCGCCGCCCTTCAAGAAAAAATAGTCTGGGGAGCGAGCCGTATGCGCGTCGGAGTCGAGGTCGGCGGAACCTTTACCGATCTCGTCGCGATCGACGGCGATGGCGTGCGCATCGCCAAGGTCCCGAGCGTTCCGGCTCGGCCCGACGAGGGGGTGTTCGCCGCGCTGGAAGCGGGGGCGATCGCGCTCAACGATATTGAAGAACTCGTTCACGGCTCGACCGTCGCAACCAACGCCGTGCTCGAGAGAAAAGGCCGCCCGACCGCCTTTCTCGTCACGGCGGGCTTTCGCGATATCCTGTTTCTTCAGCGTCAGAGCCGCACCCGGATCTATGATCTCGCCTACGCGAAGCCCAAACCCCTCGTCGATCGGCGGGACTGCATCGAGATCGAAGAGCGGGTGGACGCGAATGGCGATGTCATCACGCCGCTCGACCCGGAGCGGGCCGCCCATCAATTGGCCCGGAGCCTGGCCGAGCGCCCTTATGAGGCCGTCGCCATCTGCCTCTTGAACAGCTACGTCAACCCGGCCCACGAAACCGCGCTCGCCCGCCTCGTCCGTCGCGACTTTCCCGGGCTGACGGTGACCTGCTCGTCGGATGTCTCACGCGAATTTCGTGAGTTCGAGCGCGCTTCGACCACGACGCTCGCCGCCTACATTCAGCCTGTCGTCGACGGCTACCTCTCACGCATCGAGGAGCGACTCGGCCAGCAACAGTTCCAGGGCCGTTTCAGCGTCATGCAGTCGAACGGTGGGCGCCTGCCGCCCGAAGCGATGCGCCGCAACCCCGTCACGGCGCTGTTCTCCGGGCCGGCCGCCGGTGTGGTCGGCGCGGTCAAGCAAGCCGGCCTCTCGGGTCATTCGGATCTGATCTCTCTCGATATGGGAGGCACGAGCACGGATGTCTGTCTGATCGCCGATGGCAACCCGGAAATCGCCGGGGAAACGGAGATCGGCGGCTTGCCGGTGCGCACCCCGATGCTCGATATCGTCACGGTCGGGGCCGGGGGAGGAAGCAACGTCTGGGTCGATGACGGCGGCATGCTGCGCGTCGGTCCCATGAGCAGCGGCGCCGATCCGGGACCGGCCTGCTACGGGCGTGGCGGCACGGCGCCGACCATCACGGACGCCCACGTGATTCGAGGCTCGATCCAGCCGCACGCCTTCCTGGGCGGAAAAATGACGATCGACGCCGAGCGCTCTCACCGGGTTTTCGAGCCGCTCGCCCGGCGTTTCGGCATGTCGGTCGAGGCAATCGCGGACAGCGCGATACGAGTTGCCGATTCGAACGTCGTGCGAGCGATCCAACTGATATCGACCGAGCGCGGACGCGACCCTCGGGACTACATGCTCGTCCCGTTCGGCGGCGCCGGGCCGCTCCATGCGGCGCGAATCGCCGAGGAGCTTGGCGTGCGCTCCATCCTCGTTCCGCCCAATGCCGGCGTCCTTTCCGCCTATGGACTGCTCGCCGCAGACTATGTGCGCTATGCCGCCGAGACACGCCGCATCCCGGTGGACGGCACCGCGCCCGAAAAGGTGCGCGCGACGTTCGAAGAGATAAAGCAGCGCGAGACCCAAGCCCTCGCCGAGCTCGGCATCGACGGGCGGCGCGTCCATGGCTATGCGCTCGGCATGCGTTACGTCGGCCAAGCCTACGAAGTGATGGTCGATTTCGATGCCGACACCCTCCAGCACCTCGATACGAAAGACCTGATCGAACGCTTCGTCCAATGCCACCGAAAGGTCTTCCTTCATGGCGAAACGGGCTCGCAGCGCGTCGAGATCGTGTATTTCCGTTTAAGCACGACCGTGCCCACCGCTGCCCTGCCGAGATTCGTCGAAGACGGGGCGTTCGACCTGCCGGCGGCCGACGCCGAGATCTTCGAAGCCGGCGAACGCAAGCGCTACCGCCTGGTGACCCGCTTGAGCCTAGCTCCCGGGACGTCGCTCGACGGTCCGGCGCTTATCGAGGAATCGACCTCCACGGTTCTGCTGCCGCCCCGTTGGCGGGCCGAAATCGACGCCAATAACAACCTCCTGATGCAGAGGAACAGCGACGAATGAAGCTTGACCCCGTCGATTACGCCGTGATCAGCCAGGCGCTCGGCGCGGCGGCGCGCGAAATGGGTGCAAAACTCGTCCGCTCGGCCTATTCGCCGATCGTGCGCGAGGCGAGCGACTGCTCGGCGGCGCTCCTGGACCGGGACGGCAATGTCGTCGCCCAGGCGGAACTGATCCCGATGCAGCTCGGCCCGATGAGCGCGACCTTCGCCGCTTGCGCCGAGCGATTCGCCGTCGATGAGCTCGAAGATGGGGACTTTTACATCAACAATGATCCCTTCCAAGGCGGCCAACACCTTCCCGACGTGTTTCTTTTTTCACCGATCTTCGTCGAGGGGCACGTCGTCGGGTTCGGCGCGACGGTCGCGCACCATCTGGATCTCGGCGGCGGGGCGCCCGGCCTCAACATGGCAGCCACCGACGTCTACCAGGAAGGTCTCATCTTCCCACCAAGCAAATACAACATGGCGCGCGACTGGAACGGGGGCCCGTTCGAGCGGCTCGTGCGCGCCAACATCCGCGTGCCCGAACAGACGATCGGCGATTTCAACGCCCAGTTCGCGGCCAACGCCATCGGCGGGGCGCGGGTGGCGCAGCTCTGCGCCAAGTTCGGTCTCGGTATGGTCGAGGCCGCAATGGCCGAACTTCTCGACTACTCGGAACGGCGCGTACGCGCCGCGATCGCCGATGTGCCGAACGGGACCTATTACGGCGAAGATGCGATCGACAACGACGGGATCTCGGACGAGCCCCTCGTGATCAAAGCGGCGCTCACCATCGGCGACGATGATGTAGCGATCGATTTCGAAGGGACCTGCGGGCAGGTTCCTTTCAACCTCAATTGCCCCTTCTCATCGACCGCCTCGGCGGTCTTGAGCTGCGTCAAATCGGTGCTGACGAGTGCCGACATCCCGTTCAATGAGGGCGCCAAGCGGCCCATCACGGTGAGCGCGCCTTATGGCAGCATTCTCAATCCGAAACCCCCCGCGCCGGTGCGCGCGCGCATGACGACCTCCTATCGCGCCTTCGGCGCCGTGATGCGTGCGCTCAGCCAGGTCGTGCCGGAAAGGGTTATCGCCGGCGGTTTCGACACGACAGAGTCGGTTTGCCTCAGTCATTTGGACGATGACGGATACCGGATTTACTTGGAAATCTTCGGCGGCGGCTACGGCGCCTCGGCGCATGCCGATGGCTGCGACGGCGTGGACAGCCCCTTGTCCAACTGCAGCAACATTCCGATCGAAACCATGGAGATGGAGTATGGCTTCTTCCGGGTGCGCGAATACGGCCTCAGATCGGATTCGGCGGGACGGGGTCAGTACCGAGGCGGACTCGGGGTGCGACGGGTCTACGAGATCCTGAAAGACGGCGTGACCTTTGCGAGCTATTCCGACCGTTTCCAACTCGCGCCCTGGGGTCTCTTCGGGGGCGAGCCCGGCACGCGCGCCGAGAGCCATATCAACCGGCGAGGCGAGCGGATCCCCGTCGCCGCCAATGTGAGCCTCAACCTCGAGAAAGGCGATCTGCTCGTCCTGCACACGGCCGGCGGCGGCGGTTACGGCGAGCCGCGACATCGCACGTCCGAGGCGCGCGCGCGCGACATCGCCGA
>JAPUJA010000147.1 GCA_027296525.1 Pseudomonadota bacterium
GGGGCGGGCCTCCCCCTCCTCGCCCTTTGGCCGGCCCCCGCGCGCCTCACCTATCCGCCGCAGGCCCTGTGATCGCCCGAGGGCGGGGGTTCATCCGAGCGCTCCTCGAGGGCGCTCAAGAGGCGGCGCGCGAGCGGCACCGTCACGGGCCTTCGCGCCGCCAAGGAGGCTTCGTCGAGGGCCTGGACGAGACGCCTGGCCGCGGCGAACGAACGCTCCATGCGCGCGAGGCAATAGGGGATGACTTCCTCCTGGACCTGGAGCTGGCGGTCGGCGAACTGCTTGACGAGGAGCGCGGCGAGGAGCGCATCGTCCGGCGGCCCGAGGCCGACCGCGGGCAACGCCTTGAGCCGGGAGGCGAGATCGGGCAACGCCACCGGCCACTGCGCGGGCGGCATCAGGGAAAGCAGCAGAAGGGAACCGCCGACTTCACGGACGAGGTTCAACAGATGGAGCAGGCGGCGTTCGTCGCCCACCCGCTCGGCCTCCTCGACGACCCAACGGGACGCCCCGCCGAAGAACGCGTCCGGCGTGCGCTCAGCAAGCCCGGCAGCGGTGCAAATCGAAGCCCCGCTCAACGCCCGCCAGACATGGGCAAGGTGGCTCTTGCCGGAGGCGGGCGGTCCATGGATCGCCAATGTCCGGCCCGGCCAGTCGGGCCAACGCTCGACCCACGCCACCGCCTCACGATTGCTCGGCGCCACAAGAAAATCCTCGCGCTCGAACGCAGGGCGCGGCGAAAGCGGCAAGGCGATCTGCAAGGGCGAGGTCACGCGTCTCCTGGACCGTCGGACCCGCCGTGATAGAGCGGGCTCTCCATGTATCTGGAGATGGAAAAACGCGCGAGCACGCCGATGACGGCGGCGAGCGGCACCGAAAGCATGAGACCGACGAAACCGAAGAGCGAGCCGCCCGCGAGCATGGCGAAAATGATCCATACGGGATGAAGCCGGACCCGCTTGCCCAAGAACTTCGGCGTCAAGAAGTAGTCGGCCACGAGCTGACCGAGGATAAACACACCAGCAACCAGACCGATGTGGAACGCATCGGGATACTGGAGAGCCGCGAGCCCGACGGAAACCGCGAGCCCGCCGATCGAGCCGACATAGGGGATCCACGAGACGAGACCCGCCGCGATCCCGATCACGAGGCCGAAATCCAACCCGATGACCGTCAGGGTGATGCCGTAGAAGATCGAGAGGATCAGGCAAATGATTCCCTGGCCGCGCACGAACGCGGCGAGGGTGAAATGGATCTGGAGCAGCTGTTCCCGAATCACGGGGGCATGGTCGCGCGGCAGCCAACTATCGACCTTGGCCACGATCCGGTCCCAATCACGAAGCAAGTAAAAAGTGACGACCGGCGTAATGAAGACGAGAGCAAGGAGATTCACGAGCCCGAGGCCCGATCGCCAAATCCCACCCAGGATATTGATCATGAAATTGACGGCCCGCTCGGAGAAACCGGCAATCAGCGTCTCGGCGCGATCGACCTGGGAGGGATCGAGACCGGCGAGCCATTGCTGCACCGCCGGCAGAACGTCGGTCCGGATCGTGGCCACATACTCCGGCAGCCGCCGCAGAAAATCGATGATCTGCCCATAGAGCAACGGCACGACGAATACGATGATTCCGGCGGAGATCAGAATGAAGCCCAGGGTGATGAGCGTCGTCGCGAGCGTGCGCGAGCAACCCCATTTCTCGAGCCGATCCGCGACCGGGTCCAGGAAGTAGGCCACCGCCATGCCCGCGACGAAAGGCAGGAGGATGTCGCTCAAGAAAGCGAGGAAGACGAGGATGAAAGCGGCGATGCCGAGCCAGATCGCCGCGCGTGTCCTGATCGCCATCCGGCTTTACCCGTCTCTCATGGCGCGAGGGCGTCTCATGGCGCGGGGGCGTCTCACTCGGAACCTGGCCGACGGCTCAGGCGCCAGCCCTCGGGGCCGCCCGAGAGGTAAAGCTCGGCCTGACGGAGAGCGTAGGCGAGTTGCTCGCGCTCGCCGAAATATTTCAGCGAAACCAGAGCGTAGTTGCGCGAGATAGCGATCAGCTCGATACGATCGATCACGGGCAGGTTGCCGAGCCGAGCGCGGATGTTCAGCCAGTCATTCAGGCTTCGCACGGGAATCTCCGCCCTCAACGTGCCGCTGACGTCGAAGCGCAACAGGTTCGCTTGCTTCCAATTCTCATTGAGCGCCCGTGCCATCTCGTCGATCGCCGCGCTAAAGAGAGGCTCCGCAGTCTGCCCGGGCAAGGCGTCCAGCGAAAAACCCTCCAGCCCTATCGGCGCGCCGCCGGCCCGATGCAAGCTCACCGTAAGGCGGGGCGCCACGGCCAGGCTCTCGCGCGCGACGACGGCGATCGCAACGAGGCTCTCGAGCGCACCGTAGCGATCGGCGATCGCGGTGAGCGGCGCCGGCTCGCCCGCGATGGCCTGTTCGGCGGTGATGGTGACGATATCCTCGAGATCCCCGAGCGGTGCGATGAGCGGGACCAGATCCAGGGTTTCGGGTCGCGCCGACCAGGTAGCGCGCCACGGGTTGGGCTCGTCCCACAAGATCGGGGTCTCTCCGTCGATATAGACGGGCAGCACGACGATCGGGCGGCTGCGGCTCTCGGAAAAGCGTGCGCCCGCCGAACGCAGGGCGCGGCGAACGTCATCCTCCTTGAAATCGATATTCAAGGTGGCGCGATAGCGGTCCGGCGCCACGCGTTCGTCCAGGATCTGAAAGCCCACGACCATCTGTTTGATCTGCTCGTCGCTCAAATTTGGCAAGCGGGCGTAGTCATCGGCGACCGCGAGACGTTCGAAGACGCGGCGCAGGCCAAGGCGTTGGCCGTCGATGAGCGCTTTTTCACGCGCCACGCTCGCGTCCGCCGCCGTGGCATCGACCGGAACTCCCCACACCGAGAACAGGCCCCTCGCCACGTCCTGGCCCAAAACCGGGTGGGCCGAGACGATGAACAGCAGACCGACGAGCGATGCCGCGACGAGGCGCGTACGGCCCAGACGACCCATTGCAAAGCGTCCCGTATCCAGTATCTTCAGGAACCGATTGTTCTTTCCCCTCGGGAACATTAGCACGGGCGAGGGTTGCATTAACAGCCACAGCTATAAGCGCGCGGGCGTCGACATCGGTCTCGGCAATGCCCTGATCGACGCGATCAAGCCGCTCGCCGAAGGGACCGCGCGCGCCGGGGCGGCGGCGCGGCTCGGGGGTTTCGGCGGCCTGTTCGATCTCAAGGCGGCGGGCTTCAACGACGCCGTGCTCGTCGCGGGTGCCGACGGGGTGGGGACCAAGCTGATCCTCGCCCAGTCGATCGACCGGCACCGGAGCGTCGGCATCGATCTCGTGGCCATGTGCGTAAACGACGTCGTCGTGCAAGGTGCGGAACCGCTCTTCTTCCTCGATTATTTCGCCACGGGCCGTCTCGATCCGCGCACCGCCGAAGAGGTGATCGGCGGCATCGCGGCCGGTTGCCTCGAGGCCGGCTGCGCCCTGATCGGGGGTGAAACCGCCGAGCTCCCGGGCATGTACGAGGAGGGACGTTACGATCTCGCGGGCTTTTGCGTCGGCGCCGTGGAGCGCGACAAACTCCTCGACCGGAGGCAAGTCCGCGAAGGCGACGTTCTGCTCGGCCTCGCCGCCAGCGGGCCCCACGCGAACGGATATTCCCTGATCCGAGCGATCGTCGCGGATCACGGGCTCGCTTGGAACGAGGCCGCACCCTTCGCTCCGGACCGCTCGCTCGGTGAAGCGCTCATTACGCCCACGCGGATCTACGTGAAATCCTGCCTCGGCGCACTCGCCGGCGGCAAGGTCCGCGCGCTTTGCCACATCACCGGCGGCGGGTTGATCGAAAACCTGCCCCGGGTTCTCCCGGACGGGCTCGCCGCCGATATCGACGCCGGGCGTTGGCCGTTGCCGCCCGTCTTCGCCTGGTTGGCCGAGACAGGTGGCATCGCGCCCATGGAGCTCGCGCGCATCTTCAACTGCGGGCTCGGCATGGTCGCGATCGTCGCGCCCGGCGGGGCGGCGGCTTCAGCGTTTTCACAGGCCGGCGAGACGGTGTTCGAAGTGGGCGCGGTCGTGGCCCGCGCGCCCGGTGAGCCGGCCGTGCGCCTTCACGGGGCCGAGAACGCGTGGCCCGCCTGAAGACGGCCGTGCTGATCTCGGGCCGCGGGAGCAACCTCCAGGCCCTGATCGAGGCGAACGAGCGGCC
This sequence comes from Pseudomonadota bacterium, assembly GCA_027296525.1. Classification (GTDB taxonomy): domain Bacteria; phylum Pseudomonadota; class Alphaproteobacteria; order UBA828; family JAPUJA01; genus JAPUJA01. The sequence continues at coordinate 4,224 of JAPUJA010000147.1, forward strand.
CGGCTTCGAGGCCGAGATCGTCACGGTCCTGTCGAACCGGCCGGAGGCCCATGGCCTGGTCCGCGCCAAACAGGCCGGGATTCCGACAACGCTTATCGATCACCATGACTACGCGGATCGCGCCCAATTCGACGAGGCGCTTCACCACGCGCTCATGGAGGCCGGCGCCGAACTCGTCTGCCTTGCCGGCTTCATGAGGATCCTGGGCGCCCCGTTCGTCGAACGCTGGCCCGACAAGGTGATCAACATCCACCCCTCGCTGCTCCCGGCGTTCCAAGGGCTCGACGTCCATGAGCGCGTGCTCGAGGCGGGCGTTCGGGTGACCGGCTGCACCGTCCATTTCGTCGTGCCCGAGCTCGACAGCGGACCGATCATCGTCCAGGCCGCCGTTCCCGTTCACCCCGATGACACGCCCGAACGGCCAGGGGCGCGTCCGCGTCGTGGGCGGCATCGCGCATATCGACGATGCGCGGGCGCCGCTCACCTTTCTTCTCAACCCGGCGGTGGAAGAGCCACCGAGATGACAAAAAAAGGCCCGGCCGCATGACGCACCGGGCCCCGAAGCAGGCTGAGAGATGAGATCAGGAGTTACGCCGCGGGACGCGACTTCCAGACATTGTCGAAGGCCTGGTTGAGCCGCGCGCCGACGGGTTCGATGATCTCGTTCGCCGTGCGGAGAGAAACCTCGGAGAGCTTGGCGCCCGTGGCGACATACTGGTCGAACGCCTTCTTGGCGTAGGCCGTCTGGACCTCGATCGCCTCCTTGGGGGTCTTGGAGGCGAACACCGCCTTCGCGCAGGCGGCACTCTCCTCGAACTGAGTGCTCGTGTAGTCGAGCCAGTTCGCGCCGATCTCGCCATAGGCCTTGGCGGCAGCCTCGGCCGCCGCAACGAAGGCGCCCGTGGCGTCCCTGTTCAGGCGTACGGCCTCCTCGAAACCCTTGGCGCAATCGGCATAGATGCTGGACTTCTTCTCGGGCATGTTCAACTTCCTTTCGGGATGGAATTGCGGCGATGCACTATATCCGCCATTTTTTGCATAGTCCATTGAAAATAAACAACTAAATAAGGGGAATCCAATGTCTTTCCCAGGCGTTATGTTGCATTGCAATATGAGGCCTTAATATAGCGATTTCCGCCGGGCGGTCAAGCTTTTTTTGCACTGCAACATAAAGATTCGGAAAGAAAAGCCCGGGGAGCGCCGGGCGCGAGAGGCCCACCGTCGCGCTCGGTGGCCGGGTGGATGAGGGCCCGTGAAGCGCCGTCGGGCCCGGGGCGGAGCCCCCGAGCTTCGCGTTCAGATCTGGAGGCTGGGGTGGCGGTATTCTTCGGGCTTGGTCTCGGGCATGAAATCCTTGGGCGGAAACGCCGGCTGGGGAAGGGCGTAGAATTTCGCCTCCTCCTCATCCAGGCTGGGCTCGAAGGGAAGCCTCATCATGAGGCCCGATCCGTTCTCCTGCGCCTCGCGCATCGCCTCCTGAAGCTCCTGGGCCAAATCGATGTCCCAGGGCAGGACGTAAGAGCGGGGCTCGGCCAGCCCACTCATCTGGAGCCAGAGATAGATCCCCTCCCCTTCGCGGATCGTCGCGCCCAGAACGGTGGCTTCTTCCGTCGTCCTCTGGGCCCATTCGAACTCGACGGGCTTGGGTTTGCTGAGCAGGCCGACATAACCCGCGTAGGCCGCGGGGATGAAAAACATCGTGGCGACGACCGCGGCAACCTTGACCCAGAGCCTTCGCCGGGACCAGATCCCGATGCTCGCCAAGAGTGCCGCAAGGAAGACAACCACGCCGAAAAGGTAGGGCAGAAGATCCATCAGCCGCTTCCCCAGCTCCTCAGGTCCTTTTGCAAGCTGTGCACGCTGCCCGCGACCAGCTTGCCCATATCATTGAGCGTGAAGCGAAAGGCGGTGATCTCCTCGTTCTCCCGCACGAGATTTACCTTCGTCTCCACGAGCGGTTGAATCGAGAGATCCTCGTCCAAGCGCATACTCGCCACCACGGTGACGGACACCGGGTAGATCGCCTCATTGTTTCGATAGAGGTGGACGTTAACGGTGTATTCGCCGGAGGGAATGCCGCGACTGTAGGCGATCTCGTAATTCAGCTCCGTCGGGTCGGCCCGATGCCCGAGATCGTCGCGCAGCAGGTTGAACACCATGCCGCCCTTGTTCGAGTAGCCCACGGGGACATCGCCGGGGGCCTGGACCCAGAGATCCACGTCGGTATCCAGCTTGTCCGGCCAGCGGATCTCGACGATGACGTTGCCCGGCGGGTCCGTGATCTCGTCATTAGCCTTCACCGGAGGGTTCAGGTGGGGCAGCAAGAGCACGACGATCGCCATGAAGCCACAAAGCGCGAGCATTATCACATCGCGAAAGACCGTGCCCCCGGCGTCTTCCCCATACTGCTCAGGTTCGTGCATGCTGTTCCCCCAACTCGATGATGGCGTTCGTCAACGAGACGGTGCCTGTCACGAGAAGACGGAAGTTGACCATCAGCCACACGTTGAGCACGGCCCCGACCAAGGTGGTGTAGAGCGCGATCGACATGCCTTCGATGAGCGTCGATACCATGGGCCCGATGGCGCCGGCATCGGCCGCCAATTCCGGCTTGACCCCGGAAAGCGCGATGATGAAACCGATCACCGTGCCAATGAGCCCGAGGAAGACGAGGCTGTTCGCAATGTTTCGGATCACCATGGTGCGGTTCATCAGTTTTGACCGCAAACTGGTCGCCGAAATGGATCGGCTTTCGGGGCTCCTTCCCTTCATCGTCGCCGTGTAGGCGAGGGCGCGGCTGGGCTTCGGCGCGAAGGGCTCGAATTCCTTGGCGGCGTTGAGATCACGGCTCGTCTGCACGATCCGCCAGGCACAGAGCCCGAGCCCCATCACGAAAACCGCGAAGATGATGCTCGTCAGGCGTGTCTGATCCGCCGCGAAGACCAGGCCCACCCAGCCCTGCAGATAGGCGGCGCCCAGAAGCGCGATCCCGATCAGATTGGCGACCCCGAACCGGAGAAGAAGCAAATAACGGTGCGCCCGCCGGTGCAGGGGCTCAGCCGCGAGGGCGGCGCCGAGCGCGCCGAGCACGCCGTGGCGTTCCCTCGGAAGATTCTCCGGGCCCGACGTGTCATCCTCGAAGGATCGAGCGAATGCCTGCGCCATACATCGTCTCCTTGGCTCGACCATGATGACCCCACCATGTTCGGCCCCTGCCCCTAATCGCCTGAGGAGGGTGGCCGCAACTGGTTAACAAATATTTACCTTGCGGCCGGTGATTCACGGTTCATTGGGCGGAGCGGCGTTCGCGGCGGCGCCGCCAACATTCCGGAAATACTTTTGTTTCAGGTGGTTAAGCGTCGGATCGCGCCACGGCGTCCGGGCCACCCTCGGCGCGTCCTCAATCAGTCGCGCGCGAGGCTCGCGCCAGCAATCGCGCCGGTCGGCCAGTTCGCCCGTCAGGGGCGCGTGCGCTCAGTTGAATTGCTTTTCGAGCGCGTCCGCGAGCTCGAAGAGATCGACGCAAGCCCCGTATTGGGCATATTTGAAGATGGGCGCCTCGGGGTCCGTATTGACGGCGATGATCGTCTCCACATGCTTCATGCCGAAGAGGTGCTGCACGGCCCCGGATATCCCGAGCGCCAGGTAAAGCTTGCAACTTGCGGCCACCTTGCCCGATTGGCCCACCTGATGCGGCTTCGAGAGCCAGCCGGAATCGGCCACGGGCCGCGAACAGGAAAGCGTCGCGCCGAGCCGCTCCGCCAGCTGCTTGAACCGGGGCACGGCGTCGCCGTCCTTGATCCCCCGCCCGATCGAGCAGAGAAATTCCGACTTGGCGATGTCGAAGTCGGCAGGCGGCGCCTCGAGGTACTCCAGATGGGAGGACACGCCCTCGGTTTCGGCAAGATCGAGCGCGGCCGTCGTGACCTCTGCCGATCCCGCCGCCTCGGGCGCGGCGAAGGTCGCGCCCCGGATCGTCAGCACCACGATGCCCTTCTCGGGAAATCCCACCTCGACCTGGACCTTGGCGCCGTAGCCGCTCCGGGTCGCGACGATTTCGCCGCCCTCCGCGGCCAGGGCAAAGACGTCGGAGGCGAAGCCGCTGCCCAGCCGCGCGGCCACGGCCGGCCCGAACGCCATGCCGTTCACCGAGTGGCCAACGAGAACGGCGCGGCACTGACGCTCTTCGGCGATGCGGCAGACGGCCTCCTCGTAGAGCGCCGCATCGAAGTGAGGCGAATCGACGGGCACGCCGATGATCTCGTCGACGCCTTCGCGGTTGAGCCGATCGATGAACGCCGCATCGTCCGATCCGATCAGAAGGACGTGAAGCGGATCGCCGGTCGCCTTCTTCAGAATGGCGCCGGCGCCGATCAACTCGGTGGAAATGTCGCGAAGCTCACCTCGAATATGTTCGGCGACGATCAGAATGCCGGCCATGGTCAGCTCCCCCTCTTGTCGCGGATAATCTCGGCGATCCGCGCCGCAATGTCGTCGATGCTTCCCTCGAACATCTCCGCCTGTCCCGTCAGCTCCGGTGTGTACATGCGCCGTATGCGATAGCCGCCGTTCTGGTCCATGACGGAAGCCCCGTCGACGACCTCGAGCGGCTTGGTCTTCGCCTCCTTGATCATGCGCATGGTCGCGTAACGCGGCTCGTTGGCGCCCGTCTGGATCGTGAGCACGGCGGGTGCCTCGAGCCCGAAGCGATGGCCGATGCCCCCTTCGAGCTCGCGCGTGACGGTCAGTTTCTTTTCCCCGTCCCACTCGATCTCGAGGAGCACCGCCGCGTAGGGCCAGCCGAGAATGCGCGCGAGCGCGGTTCCCGTCGCGCCCTGCGCCTGATCGGCCGACTGGGCACCGGCAAGAATGAGATCCGGCTGCTCCGCGACCGCCACGCCCGCAAGCGCCCGGGCGACGGTCAAGGGATCGGCGCCGGTCAGCCCGTCATGCCAGACACGCACCGCGCGGTGCGCCCCCTTGGCGAGCACGCGGCGCAGCGTGTCGTCGGCACGTTCGGGCCCGACGGTGACCACGACCACCTCGCCTTTCCCTTGCGCCTCGACGATCTGGAGCGCCTCCTCGAGCGCCGTGTCGTCCCACTCGTTGAGAATGCAGTCGAAATACTCCTCCTTGACATCGAGCCCGTCTTCGGTGAACTCGAACTCGTCGCCGAGCTGCGCCACCTGCTTGACCGCGACGAGGATGCGCGGACCCTCCTTCGGCGGGATCGTGTAACCGGGCAGCGCCGCCGGTGTCATGGGCTCAGGTTCCCATGCGACGGCCGGTGCGGACGCACCCGGTGCGGGCTCATGTGGCGCCGCGGGTGCTCGCGCCTCGGGCGTTTGCGCCTCGACGGCGATCGTTCCGGACACGAAGCGTTCCTCGATCACGCCGGCGACCTGAGCCGAAATCCGCTCGGCGAGCTGATCGGCGAGCCTCTCGCCAAGGCGCGCGACAATCGTATCGGCGATGCGCGTCGCGGCGCTGTCCGTAATTCGATCGACGAGGCTTGGCACCTCCTTCAGATCGAGGCTCTTGAGATCAATCGCCTCGGCGACGAGCTCGGCTAAATCCTCGACGACGAAATCTTCCTCGTGGCCACTCGTCTTGCGCGCGTCTTCAAACATGGTCATATCCTTCGGACAGCAGGTAACAAAGACATCGATTTCCCCCAGGGCCGCCGCCTCGTGCATCCGGTTCTCCGACGGCTTCTCGATCCCCGGCTGATCGGGCATCCAGATGCGCCCACCGCCGGCGCCGCAACAAAAGGAATTTTCGCGCGAGCGCGGCATCTCGATAAGCTCGCAGCCGATCGCGCGAAGCACCTCCCGCGGCTGGTCGTAATTTCCGTTAAGACGCCCCAGATGGCAAGGGTCGTGAAGCGTCACGCGCTTGTTCAGCGGCCGGACGACCTCGAGACGGTTCTCCTTCAAGAGCCGCGCCAGAAGCGCGCTGTAATGCTCGATCGGCGCGACCGCGCCGAATTCCGGGTATTCGTTCCGGATCGTGTTGAAGCTGTGGGGGTCGGTGGTGACGATCCGGGAGAAACTGGCCTTCCCCATCTGGCCGAGGTTGTGCTCAACCAGGCTTTCGAAGAGCCCCTCCTCGCCGACCCGGCGCACGTCGTTGCCCGCCGTGCGCTCGCCCTCGCGCAACAATCCGAAATCGATCCCGGCGACCTTCAACAGCCGCGCGACCGTCTGGCTCACCTTTTGATTGCGCGGGTCGTACGAGGCGTAGTCGCCGACGAACCAGAGATACTCCGCCGGCTCTTCGCGGATGTCCTTGACCGGAAACTCGAGCGCGTCCGTCCAGGCCGCGCGCTTGCGCGGGTTCTCGGCGAAGCTGTTTCCAAGGTTCGCGATGGTGTCGAGCGTGCCTTGAAGGAGCGGGTCCATCTCGCCCCGTTCCACCAGATGGCGGCGCATATCGACGATGATCGCGGGATGTTCGATCCCGACCGGGCAGATCTCCTGACACGCGCCGCAGGAACGGCACGCCCACAGGGTTTCGGGCCGGATCACCTCGCCGATGAGGTCCACCCCTTCGACGGGTTTTCCCTGGGCGCGGTCGTTGAGCTTCCTGAGGTCGAGGATGAGATCGCGCGGGCTCAAGGGATAGCCCACGGTGGTCGCGGGACACGCCTCATGGCACTTGCCGCATTTCGTGCAGGCGTCGAAGTTGAGCATCGCCTTCCACGGAAACTGCTCGATCGATGACACGCCGACCTCGGGCGCCCCTTCGGGCACCTTCGACAGACGACTGAGCGCCTTGGGATCGCGTACCGAGAGCGAGCCCATGACGGCGATCATGTGTTTCGCCTTGTTCCAGGGGATCGCCCCGATGAAGAGCATCGCGATCACGCCGTGGATCCACCAATTGGCCCGGCGCACCGCCTCCGCCCCTTCGGCGTCCATGCCAAGGCCGGAAAAGATCTTCGCGATCACCCATCCCACCGGCGACCAGGGGGCCCAGGGCGGCGCGTCCATCACGATGCGCACGGCCTCTTGAAGGAATCCCGTGACGGCGATCAGAAGAAGCACCGACATGAAGATCCAGTCTTCCCTCTGCCA
>JAPUJA010000148.1 GCA_027296525.1 Pseudomonadota bacterium
CGCCCCTTCGGCCTCGCGCACCCGCGCGGCGTGTATCGCATCCAGCCGCCGCGAGCCAATGACGTCCACGAGTTCGACCCCTGGCGCGAGCCGGATGCCGAGGCGCACGGCGCGGGCGACCGCGCGGCTCGCGGCGCTCAATTCGCGATCGACGAGCGATTCGGCCTCCTGGGCCGTTTCGAGGATGCGGCGATGGCCCTGGCCGGCCGCCACCAGGCGATCGATATGATCGAGATCGGCGCCCGCGCCCACACTCACGACACTCCACGGCACGCCGGTGACGGCGCTCTCATGGGCCATCCCCTCGAGCACCGATAGCTCCTCGGCGAGCGAGCCGCGGGTGACGAGGAGCACGAGGCTCGATCCCAGAACGGCGTTCGGGTCGTCGCCTCGGCGCACGTCTTCCATCGCGAGGTTCAGCGCGTCCGGCAGCTCGACGGTCGCCCCGTTTCGCCCTTCGCCGAACATGCGATAGAGTGCGACGAGGAGAGGTCCGTGCCTGAACTCCTCGGGCGGCACGAGCAGTCCGCCGCCAGGGCCCGCGACGGTGAGAGAAAACCGGTCGCCCGGCTGCTGGAGCCGTTCGAGCGCCAGAATGAGCGCGCGCAGGCGCGGGCCCGAGCCGTCCTTGGCGACAGTGCGCAGGTCGACGACGACACCGACGTTCATCGCTGGCCGATGGCCGCCCTCGCGCTCGGCGCCTTTCAGTCCCACCTCGACGCGCAGGCGCGTGGGGCCCTGGACGGCACGCGTATCCGCATGGAGGAAGACCGCGACGGCAGCGTCCTCGGGCGCATCGAAGGGCTGCGTGATCGCGTGGGCCGCCCGCTCGAGACGGACATCCTGGCCCAGCACCTGACGATCCCAGGCGCGAAGACGGGCCTGCAAGAGCCTCATCTCGGGATCGCCCGGGATGTAGCTGTTCGCCCAGTAACCGGTGGCATCCTGGACAGAGAGGCCGTCGAGCGAAGCCACCTGATCGAGATAGCGCTGCGCATGCTGACGTAGGCTCTCCGAATCGAGAGGTGCCGGCTCGTTCGAGCGCCGGTATTCGTGATCACCGAGGTCGTAAGCGGTGAAGCCAAACGACGGGACCGCCGTCGACGGGGCGGCCGATGACGCACCCTCGCGCTCTGGTCCGGCATCGGGCTTGGACTTGAGCGCGATCGGCTCCGGGGTCTCTGGTCCTTCGAGCGCGCGATTCTTCTCATCCGTCGACAGGCGCCGCACTTCGGATTCGGCCTCGTCGGCGCCCTTCTTCTGGCGCTCGTTGCCGAGCTCGAACGCGGGATCGCTCGCCAACGACGCGTCGGTTTGCCCGACGGCGCCACCAGCGCCGCCGGTCACGGCGACGGTATCTCGCTTGTCGGCATCGTGCGCCGGGTCATCAAAAGCCTCCGTTTGGGTTTTGGACACCGTCCCGCGCAGGAGGTCCTCGCCAGCTTCCTCGAGGCGCCTCTCGGTCGCCATATCCCCGAGGTCGTCGAGCCGACCGTCACGCTCATGAAGACCGAACTCGTCATCCAGCAAGGCGATGACCTCGGACTCCCGCCGGTCGCGCTCCGCGTCTTCGGGCACGAGCGGAGCGTTCGCAAAATTCCGTTCGGCGGGGCGCAGATCGTCCAGGTCCTGGCGGCTTCTCTCCGCCCCCAGGTCGACGCCGCGGCTCGCCATTTCGTCCACGGCCTTATTTTCCGCGTAGACCCTTTCCTGCGATCCTTCGGCGAACTCCGACATCGCATCCACAGACGGGTCATCGAGGGCGAGTCGGTCGCGTTCGTCGGCACGCGATGATTCGAGCGTCTCCCGGCTCGACATGTCCAGACGGGTCGCGTCGCCGAAAGAGGCCTCCTCTTCGGGGAGGGGCGCTGACGTCTGGTCGTCGAAGACGGCCACATCGAGCATGGACCGTTCGGTCGAAGGCAACCAGCCATCCTGGGTCAGTCCGACGAGCGCCGCGACGACGAGGCATGCGGCAAGCGCGCCCGCCACGATGCGCAGGTCGACGCGGGGCTTTTCTTTCCGTGGAGGCTCGCGCTCCGCCTGGCGCACGGCCTCGAGCGTGTCGGCGACCAGCCGATCCGGGGCATCGAGGGAGGGCAGTTCCCGCAAGGCGGCATCGACTTGCGCGAGCGCGTCGAGGAACCGCGTGCAGTCGGTGCAACCCTCGACGTGGCGCCGCAGCGCGGCGTCTTTCGCAAGAGCGCCGGCCCCCTCTTTCGCCAATCGCTCTTGAACGGCGTCACATTGTTTCATCGGGCTCTCCTGCTCGCTCGGCCGGCGCGTCGCGGCGGGCCATCACCTTGGCGAGCGCCAGGCGCGCGCGGCGCAAATGGGTCTTCACGGTGTTGAGCGGCCGATCCAATGCCTCGGCGATCTCGCGCTGCTCCATCCCGACGACGCCGCTCAGGAGGAGCACCTCGCGCTGGGCGAGCGGCAAGGCGGCCACGGCTTCGTCGAGCCAGGCGATCGTCTCGCGCACCTCGGCGGCGCGCTCGGGGTTCGGGCGCGGGTCCGAAGGCTCGGGCCCATCGTGATCGGAAAGGAACAGGCCTGGATTGCGCTTCCCTCGTCTGTGATTGCGCACGGTGTTCGCCACGATGGTGAAGATCCAGGGCGCCAACGGCCGGCCGGGCTCGTAGGACCGGGCCGCGGCGTGAATCTTGAGAAAGACCGACTGAAAGACGTCGTCGCGCTCGGCCTCGAGAACGCCGGCGCGCGCGAGGTAGCTGTAGACGGGGCGCCGATAGGCCTCAAGCAGGGCGGGAAAGGCGTGTCGATCGCCACGGCAGTGACGCGGTAACCATGCTCTCTCCTCGAGATCCACCACGTGCCGCTCCGACGGTTCAACCGCAAGACTGCCTGTCCGTACGTCCACGAGCCCGTATGCCTTCCCGGTGGCTTCGATACCGCTCACAACCCACAGTACACATCAGACCCAAAAAGGTTTCACTCTCCGTTGCGGCGAGGAGTGAAAATCAGACGACGGGCCGTGAATTCCGACAAAGGGCCGGCGTGGAGAGCCGCGATCGCCAAGCGTTAACCCTCCTTATCACGCTCTTGAACGGCCTCCCGCCGCCTCTAAAATGCCGGCTCCAAGCGCGGGAGGAAAGGCATGCCATCGGCTGCTGTCCCCTCTACTTAACGGACATTTGACAGGACGTATCATGATCAAGTTCTTCATCGGCGGGCGTCGGGTTGATCCGAACAATATCGGCGATGCGCTGATGCCCACGGCGCTGGAGAGTATTACAAATCAGATTCGGGAAAAGGTGGGAGCGATACGCGAACCGAATACCTGTCCCTCCTATTTATTCTGTCCGCCGCAGAAACCCTTGAATTCTCGACCGATGTCAGTTGGAGAGCCCAATGCGTAAGCGTACGGCCATCTCTCGCAAGGCCTGTTAGTCGCTAGGGCGGATGGAATAAACAGAAGGGGCAGCCCGGAGCGCGCTAGTCCTTCGGGGCTTGCCGTCCTTTCAGAAATCGCGAGACCTGCTTGCCGACTTCGCGAGCGGGGCCCTCGGCCGTAACGATTTCGGCAAGCTTGTCGGCCGCCTTGTCCATCTTGCGATCGACACTCGCGACAAGCCGCCCGGCCTGCTGTTGGACCCGGGAGCTGGCAGCTGCGCGCTTTGCCAGCGAGACGACCAAGTACCGAACGAGCCACATATCTCTTTGTCTCCCAACCGACCGGCCGGGTCAAAGGAATACGGGGCGGTGCGCGCCTCTTTCGCTCTGCTAGACCCATCCACCTGGGCCAAGAGGGCATCGCGCAGTTTGCGCCGGTAAGGTTCGCCCTGTTCAGATCGGTGCCGGTCACATTGGTCCATGAATCGGCCCGGCTGCAT
>JAPUJA010000149.1 GCA_027296525.1 Pseudomonadota bacterium
CGGTTCTCGGCGAAGGGCGGCGCCATCAGCATGAGGCCGACGGGCAGGCCCCGGCCATCCTCGCCGCAAGGGAGCGTGAGCGCCGAGCAATAGAGGAAGTTGCCGAGCCGGGTATTGTGCAACGCCCGGTTGTTGGCCGCGAGATAGGCCTCGCCCCCCGGCTCGAGCTCCGCGATCGGCGGCGGCGAGATGGCGACCGTCGGGCAGAGGAGGGCATCGAAGCTCGCCATGCGCCCGTGCAGCCGTTCACTGATCCGGGCGAGCGCGATCCGCACCCCTTCCGATTGCGCCGCGCTGATCTCGAGCCCGAGCCGCATGCGTTCGGCAATCGGGCGGAAAACCTTGTCAGGGGCGCTCTCGATGAGCTCGCCCCAAAGCGCGTAGGCCTCGGCGCTGACATAGCTGCCCTTCCGGTCGAGGAGTTCCGTCGCCTGGTCGAACTCGACGACCCTCTCCTCGACGATCTCGGCCCCCGCCCGGGCCAGCCGCTCGATCACCGCCTCGAGGGCGCGCGCGACACCGGGCTCGAGATCCTGCCAGACGACGCCTTGGGCGCGCGCGAGACGCCGGCCCTCGAGCCCGGCGCCCTCGAGGTCGGCGGGCGCCCGGTCGGCCAGGAGGGCGAGCAGCGCGTTCGCGTCCGCGACGTCGCGGGTCAAGGGTCCGGCGCTGTCCAGGCTCGGGCTCAGAGGGGTCAAACCTCGGGTCGAGAGCAGCCCGAAGGTGGTTTTCAATCCGACGAGCCCGTTCCAGGCCGCCGGGATGCGCACCGATCCGCCGGTGTCGCTGCCCATCGCTGCGGAGCCGAGCCCGCGCGCGACCGAAACCGCGGCGCCCGCCGAGGAGCCGCCCGGAATGCGCGGCAGGTCCGCGTCGAAGGGGTTGGCGGGGGTGCCGAAATGGGGGTTGATGCCGAGGCCCGAGAAGGCGAAGTCGGGAAGATTCGTCTTTCCCAGGCAAACGAGACCCCGGTTCGTGGCGCGCCCGACGAGCGCCGCGTCCCGCTCAGGGATATTCTCGGCGAGCAGCGGCGATCCGCCCGTGGTCGCGACCCCGGCGACGTCGTAGCAATCCTTCCAGGAGATCGGCACGCCGTCGAGGAGACCACGGCGCGTGCCCGTGCGCGCGCGCGCCCGGGCGGCCGCCGCCTCGCCGAGGGCGCGATCCTCGGTCCGGGTCAGATAGATGCGGTGATCGGGGTCCTGATCGCGGATGCGCTCGAGGAAATGCTGGGTGAGTTCGACGGGATCAATGCGGCCCGAGCCGATGCCCGCGCCGAGCGCGAGCGCCGTCATTTCGTGCCACGGGCGATCCATCGGCATTTCTCCTGACCTCCGCGAGCCTAGCGAGCGCGCAGGCGCTGGACAAGCGATCAGCGGTGCGGGACTCTTCCGCCATGGCGCGGGGCGAATCCTTCGATCTTCTCATCCTCGGGGGCGGGCTCATCGGGCTCACGCTCGCGCGCGCGCTCGCCCGGGCCGGACTCGGCGTCGCCCTGATCGAACATCGGGAGCTCGAGACCACGGTGGAGGATGCCTATGACGGGCGCGCCTCGGCGATCGCGGCCGGTTCGGCGCGCATTCTCGAGGGTATCGGCGTTTGGCCGGCGATGGCGGACGAGGCCGAAGCCATCCTCGAGATCCGGGTGGTCGATGGGGACCGGCCGCTCTTCCTCCATTACGACCATCGGGATCTGGGCCAAGGACCGCTCGGCCATATCGTCGAGAACCGGGTGACCCGCAAGGCGCTGCTCGCGGGCCTCGCCGGGCAAGCGAACCTCGCGCTCTTCGCGCCGGCCTCACTCGACGCTCTCGAGCGCGGCGCTCTCGGGGTGAGCGCGCGCCTCGCCGATGGGCGCGAGCTCCGCGCACGCCTCGTCGTGGCGGCCGACGGGAGGCGATCGACGACGCGCGCGCAAGCGGGCATCGAGACGGTGGAGTGGCGTTACCGCCAGAGCGCGATCGTCTGCACCGTCGCCCACGAGCGGCCCCACCGCGGGATCGCGATCGAGCGCTTTCTTCCCGTCGGGCCATTCGCGATCCTGCCCATGACGGGCAACCGTTGCTCCCTCGTCTGGGCCGAGGATGAGGTCCGCGCGCCCGAGATCCTCGCGCTCGATGACGACGGCTTCACGGCTGAGATGCGCGCGCGCTTCGGCGATTTCCTGGGCGAGCTCCGGGTCGTCGGCCCCCGCTGGAGCTATCCCCTCGGGCTCTCGAACGCCAAGCGCTACATCGCGCCGCGTCTCGCGCTTGTGGGCGATGCGGCCCACGCGATTCACCCGCTCGCGGGCCAGGGACTCAATCTGGGTCTGAGAGGCGTCGCCTCGCTTGCCGAGGTCCTCGTGGATGCGCACCGGCTCGGGCTCGACATCGGCGCCTACGATCGGCTCGAACGCTACGAGCGCTGGCGCCGCTTCGATGCGCTCACCCTCGTGACCGTGACCGACGGGCTCAACCGCCTGTTCTCGAACGACATCGCGCCCGTGAGGCTCACGCGCGATCTGGGCTTGGCGGCGGTCAACCGGATGGCGCCCCTCAAGCGCCTGTTCATGCGCCACGCCATGGGGCTCGTGGGCGAAATCCCGAGGCTCGCCCGGGGCGAGCCGCTCTGATGACGCGGGAGAGCGGGTGCGCCGCTCTCCCGAACGAAAGCTACCAGTGCCAGGCGTGGTCGTAGGCGCCCAGGAGCTCGGCCACCTGCCCACGCGGGATCGCCTGGACCCCTTTGACGAGATCGCTCTTGTCGATGCCCCGCTCGCTGGCGTCCTCGTCGACATAGTAGACCTTGACGCCCTTGCCCAGGAGCCCGTTCACCTGCTCGTCGATCCTGGGCGGCTCGGTCTGCTTCCAGTCGCCGAAGGAGAGGCCCGAGGCGTCCTGATCTTTCAGTGCATAGGAAACCGCGTTGCCCCGAAGCAGGACATCGAGGTCGCCGCCCGCGCCCTTCATGGCCTGGGTCAGCCAGATGATTGTGTCGTCCTGCTCTTCGAGCGTGCCGCGATAGGCCGATTCGACGATCTGCAGAACTTTCATCTCGGCCCCTCCCCTCACCTCGTTCCGATCACGAGGGTGTTGTCCGAGCCTTCCGCCAACTTCCAGAGGTCGGCGGGCGTGCCCCGGCGGACACCTTCGATCGCCTCAGCCACGCCGCGCTCGTCGACGCACAAGCCGCAATTCACCCAGTCGAGCTTGCCGCCGTTCGTCGCCGCCGATTTGATGAGTGCGGCGACCCAGTCCTTGGGCAAGGGGTGGTTTTCCTCTTCGGCCTCGCGCCCGTGAACGGCGTTGGGGTGGGCTTGCTGCTTGGCGAAGGGCAGACAGACCGCTCCCTCATAGGCGAAGACGTTGACGTCATAGCCGCGCTTGACGGCGATATCGATGAGACGGAAGGCTGTGGTGCTGCGCCCGCTCTCATAGGGCGGGTCCATTATTGCAAAGGTGAGGGTCTTTTTGCCTGCCATCGTTCCGTCCCCCTTAATGCCACATGGCCTTGCGGCCATCCGCCAACTGATCGACCACGACATCGAGCGGGGCCGCCCGGATGCCGCTCGCGAGGCGGTTCGCCGAGATCGCCCGCTCGCGTAGGGAGAACTCATCCGCCAGCACCTCGACACCCGCCTCGGCGAGAGCGCTTAAGCCTGGCGCCTTGGCGCCCGCGCGGGCCGGGATCACGCCGTTTTGCACGAGGAAAAGCGTCACCTCGTTGCCGGCGCCGGCGAGGTCCTTGGCGAGATCGTAATAGGAGGGCACGTCGTTCGATTCGAACGGATCGCGCGATTAGATCAACAAATATTTCGCCATTCCGCTGCCCTTTTTAAAATTATTCTTGCTTCACGCAGGCCGGGCGGGAAGGCACGGGCCCTTTGTCTTCCTGCCGAGATGCAAAATTACCGCCTCGCATGCGGCCCGCCACTCACATTTCCGTGAGCGCCGTTCACGCGCGCCGGGAGCTCAAGGGTCCCGGCTCAAGCCCTGGATTTCGAGGGCATTGAGATAGCCTTGCCAGAGCGTGTCCTTCTTGAGGCCGAGCTC
>JAPUJA010000015.1 GCA_027296525.1 Pseudomonadota bacterium
CCCTCTATCGGGTAGACGGGCTTGATGGTCGGGCTCTCGCCGACCCAAGTGGCGACGGGCTCCCAGCCCTGGCAGATCAGCACTTCCTCGCGCGCGAGCAAATCGATCATCTCGCCATAGCTCGAGGCGATCGTGCGAAGGTGGTTCTTCTTGAGATTGATGAGCGCCTCGACCGTTTGGTCGAGCTGCTCATAGGTCATGAAGTGAGGCTCCTCGACGCCCGTGGCGACCCGTGCCCAGGCCCAGAGGTTGCCCGGATAGTCGTTGGTGATCGCGCACTTGCCCTTGAACTCATCCTTCAACATATCGGTCCAGGAGGTCGGCGCCTCGGCGACACGATCGGCGTTGTACATCATGCAGATCGTGCCCCAGGTCATGGGCGCCGCGTACCACCTGTCGTCGGTGGTCATGCTCGCCTCGGACTGCTTGACGACCTCGGGCATGAGTGAGTTGAAATTCGGAATCTTCGCGAGATCAAGGGGCTCGAGCAGTCCTTCGCTTGCGAGAAAATCATCGTGGATGAAGTAGGGCGTGCAGACGTCGATCTGATCGGCGCCGAGCCGGAGCTTGGTGATGATCTCGTCGGGGGTCGCGATGTAGGTCTTCTGCATCGCGACATCGTTCTTGGCGAGGTAATCGCCGCCTTCAAGGAAGGTGTCGTAGCCCTCCCAGCCGAGATAGTTGATCGACGTGGCCGCCCGCGCCATCATGGCAGGCAGGCCGGCCGCCGCCACGCCTCCCGCGGCCGCAACCCCCTTCAAAACAGTTCGCCGCGTCGGCTTCTGGTACGAGCGGACGCGAATCAGCTCTACATCATTTTCGGTTCTTCTCACCATTTCTCATCTCCCTTTGTCTTGTTCGGCACGCCACCCGACGCGCCGCCCTTCAAACGGGATCGCGCTTGAGCTCTTGAGAAAGGCAGTGCACGCCGCCCCCGCCATGGGTGAACATCGACATGTCGGGCGCAAACACTTCGAAGCCCATCGCCTTTAGGTGTTCGTTGAGCTTCGTGTTGCTCGCGAGCGAGAGCACCCGTTCGTCACCGAGCGCCACGACGTTGCATCCCAAGCGAATGCACTCCCGATAACCCACCTCGACGAACTCGATCCCGCGTCCTTTCAGCCAGTCGATCACATAGTCCTCGAGCGCATCGACGCAGATCACCGCGAGCTTCGGGGCGATCATCACCACGAGCGCGTCCATATGCACGAAGTGGGCCGGAATCGGCACGACGAGCGCCTCCCAGCCCTCGGCCTCGAGCCATTTCGCGACCTGCTCGGCGCCGGCCTCCTCCGAGCGCTCGTCGCCATAGCCGAGCAGCACGGCGCCCGGCTCGACGATGTCGAAGTCGCCGCCCTCGAAATGACCGGCCGTCGCCCACTTCCAGATCGGAATTCCGGCATCGCGATAGAAGCTCGAGGCCACCGAATAGTCGCGCCGGCGATAGGGCGTCTGAATGCTCGCGATCAGGGCCCCCCAGGGCGTCATGGCGCTCGAATCGCGCGCGAACACGCTGCAGGGGAGTCCCTCATCGGCCTCGAGGAAATGGGGGCGCACGCCGTTGGCTTCGTAGATATCGACCATCTCCCGATGCTGGCGCATCGCGAGCTGCTGGTCGTAGCGAACGCCGAGCCTCTCCAGGTTGCGGAAGGTGCGTTTGGCGATCGGGCTGAGCGGCCGCCACTCGAAGTTGTCCGGCTTGCCCAAGAGCACGTCCCGAAGCACGCCGGTCGCGTTGTCCACCCCCCAGCCGTCCGACAAACCGCCATTGCCTTGCGTCATGGGTCGACCTCCTTCTCAACTGTCGGCGGGCACCGATGGGCGAGGCGCGTGAACGCGCCGCCGACTCGAAAGACCCGACCTCAATCCCACCAGAGCATCGGCGTCTTGTCGAGCAGCTCGGTGCCCGTCTCGGTCACGATGTAATTCTGCTCGAAGCCGGCGGCGCCCACCCCATCGCGCGAGAGGAAGGCCTCGGAGCTCACCACCATGTCCTTGCCATAGACGAACTCCGCATCGCCCAGGTCCGAGGCGAGCCAGGGATGCTCCCAGAAGAGGCCGTTGCCGTGGCCGTAGAGCGGCCATTTCTGGTGCGCCTGGTCCTCCTTGCCGCCGAACTCTTCCCTAAGGCGATCGCCCACCGCGGCGACGTCCTTGACCTTGGCGCCCGGCTTGATCGCCGCGCCCACCGTTTCCACAAGGTTGGCGCAGGCCTCGATGAGCTCGCGTTGGGAATCCGAGGGCCTGCCGCCGCAAACCGTCGTGCGCCCCGGGTCGAGCCAGTAGCCCTGATGGATCGGCCCATAGACCCAACCGCGCACGACGTCGCCTTTCTCCGGCGCATCCGTGGAATAGCCGTTCAACGGGTTGCGGCAGAAGAAGTCGATCGTCTCGCCGTGGCTCACGGGCATCATATGGAACGAGCCGCCATGGCGGATCACCTCGGCGCCGGCCTCGGCCGCGGCCTCGGCCTCGGACTTTCCGCTCTTGATGCCGCCGATCAGGAGTTCGAGCGCGCGGCTACAGATCTCGCCCCCTTCGCGGAAGCAGTCGAGCTCGCGTTGGCTCTTGATCAGCCGCGCCGGCTGAACGAGCTCGTCCTCGAACCGCCAGTCGATGTTGGGCGTGCCCTTCTGAATCTCGGGCCAGTATTTGATCGGCATGAAGTCGCTGCCAGCCATGGCGACCCGGCCGCCGATGTTGCGTTCGCGCAGCGCGTCGACGACGCCCTGGATCGGGTTGAGCGACCAGCGGTGCCGGTCGGTCGCGACCAGATCCTCCCTCGGCGGCTCGTCGGCGATGAGCTCGGGCTTATGGCCTTCCTGCAGGATCACGGCGTTGAAGCCGATGCCGTGATGCTTGATCGAATCGGGCTGCTGGCCCGAGTTCGTCGAATAGTAGTTCACGAGGTAGAGCAGGTCGGCGCAGCGCTCGAAGCCTCCTGCCGAGCGGCCCCAGACCACGGCGGCGTCGAAGCCGCGGCGCTTCATCTCGGCGTGAACGCGCCCCCAGCGCGATTCATACTCTTCGATGGGGAAATAGGGGCTGACCATCATTCATCTCCCGCTTTTTATCCTTCCTCGATTCATAGCCGGAATCGCCGCCCGCGTCACCTGCCGCCTTGCCCCCGCCGGGAGAGCCGTCACCAAGAGCAAGCCGCTGGCATGCGGCCCGCTGTTCGGCCAGAATAGCGGGATGAGCGACGGCGAGTTGCACTACATTTCCGCGACGGAGGCGCTAAAGCGCTTCAAGGAGAGGAGCCTTTCGCCGGTCGAGCTGATGAAAGCGGTGATCGAGCGCGCCGAGAAGGTGAACCCCAAGATCAACGCCTTCTGCGACACCTATTTCGACGAGGCGCTGGATCAGGCCAAGAAGGCCGAGGCGCGCTATGGCGAAACCGACGGGCGGCCGCGCGCGCTCGAAGGCGTGCCCGTGGTGATCAAGGACGAAACCGCGATCAAGGGAAAGCGCACGACCTACGGCTCGCTCATCAAGAAGGACCACATCGACGACAGGAACTCCTTCGTCACCGAACGGATTTTACGCGCGGGCGCGATCATCCACGGCCGCTCGACCGCGCCCGAGTTCGCCTGCGCCGCGATAACCCATTCCAAGCTCTATGGCGTCACGCGCAACCCGTGGAACCTCGACTACACCCCGGGCGGATCGTCCGGGGGTGCGGGCGCCCAACTCGCCGCGGGCACGACGGTGCTTGCGAACGGCTCGGACATCGGCGGCTCGATCCGCATCCCGGCGTCCTGTTGCGGCGTCGTCGGCTTCAAGCCGCCCTACGGCCGCGTGCCCGAAGACCCTCAGTTCAACCTCGACTTCTACTGCCATGAGGGTCCGCTCGCGCGCACCGTCGCCGACTGCGCGCTGTTCGAGAACGCGCTCGCCGGGCCGCACCCGAAGGACATCACGAGCCTTCGCCCCAAGCTCCGCATTCCATTCGATCTGAAAGACATCGAGGGCTGGAAGCTCGCCTACTCGATCGACCTCGGCTATATCGAGGTCGACCCGGAGGTTCGGAACAACACCGAGGCCGCGCTTCAGGTCTTCCGCGAGATGGGATGCCGGGTCGAGGAGGTGGATCTGGGCTGGACGTCGCAGGTTCTGACCGCGGCGATGAACCATCTGGGGCACATCTTCGGCAACATGCTCGCCGACTATCTGCCCCGCCACCGCTTCGAGCTCACCAATTACGCCCGGGCCTTCGCCCAGTTCGGCCGCAAGACGACGGCCCAGGATTTCATCACGGCGATGGCGGTCGCCGGCGAGATGTACCAGACGCTCGGGCCCACGCTCCAGAAATACAATCTGCTGATCTGCCCGACGCTGGCGCTCCCCGCCACGAAGGCCGATCACGATCCGGGCAAGGACCGCCTCTCCGTCAACGGTGTCGAAGTCGACCCGATGATCGGCTGGTGCATGACCTATCCCTTCAACGTGATGAGCCGCTGCCCCGTGATGTCGGTGCCCTCGGGCTTCGCGTCAAACGGCGTGCCGACGGGAATTCAGATCGTCGGGCGCACCTATGACGACGTCTCGGTGTTTCGCGCGGGCGCGGCATTCGAGCGCGCGCGCCCCTGGCTGGACGCGCCCGAGCGCCGCCCGAAACTCTAGAGGAGCATCGAAGCGCCCGGCGAAGCGGGCACGGAAAACGGCCCGGCGGGGATGCCGCCGGGCCCAAGTCGGATAACCCTAGGAGGTTATTCTTATTCCTTCGTGATGTACTCTCCGGCCTTCTCCTGGATCGTGTTCATGACCTCCTCGGCCGAGCGCCCATCGACCGCCGCCGATGAAAGCTCCTCGATCATCATATCCTGGAACGCCTGGAACCCCGGGTGCTGATGGATCTTCGCGAGATAGCCGCCCTCGAGCGCGGTGAGATGCACCTGGGTCCAGCCCGACGTGTGGTGATCCTGCTGCCACTCATTCATGGCGAGCACGTCATGCCGGTTGGGCAGCCAGCCCTCGCGGGTCGCCTTCACCTGCGTCTCCTTCGAGGTGATCCACTGCACGAAGAGATAGGCCGCTTCCTTGCGCGGCGAGGACGACGGAATCACCCAGGTGTTCGCGTAGGGGATCGACATGTGCGTTCCCGGATAGAGGAAGTGGGTGACGTTGTGCGCCGAGGCCGGGCAATCCTCCTCGATCTGGAGGTAGAAGCCGACGTCGGCCCAACACCAGCCGCTGAAGGTGTTGCCGTTGCAGAAGTCGGAATACTGCTCGTCCCAGGTGTACTCCGCGAAGCTCGGCGGTGCGAACTCGCGCATGTCGAGCATGAACTGGAGCGCCGCGATCGCCTCGGAGCTGTTGAGCTTCAAGTTGTAGTCCGCGTCATAGAGCTCGCCGCCCATGGCGTAGAGGGTCTCGGTGAAGTCGTACCAAACGGTGAGGAAGCGCTTGAACGACACGCTGATGCCATAGAATTTCCTCTCCAACACCTCGCCCGCAAGAGTCTCGCCCTTTTCGCGGGTGAAGAACTCGGCCATGTCGCCCCACTGGTCCCAACTTTCGACCTCGACCACGAGCTCGCCCGGCGGCAGGTCGTAGCCGTACTTCGCCTTGAAGTTCGCGCGCTCCTCCGGATGCGCCAACATGTCCATGCGCGCGACGCCGAAGCTCACGAAATACTCCTTCGGCATCGAGGTCTGCTGGCCGCCAAATATCGAGTTCATCGCCAAGAGCTCGGGGATGATGTCCTCGGCATTGACGTTGGGATCCTTGAGCGCCGGGTCGTCGTAGAACTGCCCATAGGGCGTGGCGAAGCCTTGCGCGCCCCAGAGCCCGTTGAGCATGCCCTGGACCTCGACGATGTCGTAGTAGCCGCCGTCGGTGATCGCGTCGGTCAGGCCCTTCTTGCCCGACGTATCCAGGTCGGTGAGCTCAAAGTTGACCGTGATCCCGGTTTCTTCCGTGAACTCGGGCGCCAGCCCCTCGATCGCGTAGCAGGGCGTGTAGGCCTGGCAGATCATGTTGATCGTGGTGCCCGCATAGGGCGCGGCCGCCTCCTTCAACGACCAAGCGTTCGCTTGGCCGAGGCCGAAAGTACCCAAGAACCCGAGGGCAACCGCCAGAGTCACCAAGAGGCGCCCTGGACGGATGTGCTTTCTTAAATTCCTCATCGATATCTCCCTGATAGGACACCGCGGTCTTTGCAATTTTTTATCCCGCGGCGGCCGTTGCTCCCCGCGGCAAGGACGACCCCGACCGCGGCCCGATTGGGTGCGAATACGCTATCCCATTGATCCGGCAACGGCAAGCGACGGGCATGGGCGGCGCGCCTTGGTGCCGACGGCACCGGGCCGGTGGATGAGCGCGCGTTTCCCCGTTAGACTGTGCCCGAAACGCGCCACCGAGGGCGCGTAAGGCAAGGGCCCATGATCGACTGGCAAGGGGTTTTCCCGGCCATCGCCACCCAGTTTAGAGAAGACCTCTCCCTCGATCTCGAGGCGACCGGGCGGGGGATCAGCCAGCTCATCGCCGACGGGGTCGACGGCATCGTCGCGCTCGGCACCTCGGGCGAGAACTTCACCCTCGATCATGACGAGAAGCGCGCCCTGCTCGCGGCCGCGCGGAACGCGACCAGAGGCCGCGCTCCCCTGCTCGCTGGCATCGCCGAATGTTCCACGGGCGCCGCCCAGGCGCTCGCCCGCGATGCCGCCAAGATCGGCTGCGACGGGCTGCTCGCGGTCCCGGGCCTCGTCTACAAGGCGAGCGGGCGCGAGATCCTCCATCACTACCGCGCGATCGCGCGGGTCTCGAGCCTGCCGATCATGATCTACAACAATCCGGGAACCTATGGCAGCGACGTCACCGTCGATATGGTCGGCGAGCTCGCCGCCGAGCCCGCCTTCGTCGCGCTCAAGGAATCCAGCGGCGAGCTTTCGCGCGTGACGGCGATCGTCCAGGGCACGAAAGGCGGCTTTCGCGTCTTCTGCGGGGCCGACGAGATCATCCTGGAGAGCATCGCCGCGGGCGCCACGGGTTGGATCTCAGGGCTCGTCAACGCCTTTCCGAAGGAATCGATCGCGCTCTTCGCCTTCGCCCGTGACGGGCGGCTCGAGGAGGCGCGCGCGATCTTCGATTGGTTCCGCCCGGTGCTGGCGCTCGATTCGCGCACGACCCTGGTGCAATGCCTCAAGCTCGCCGCCGAGATGAACGGGCGCGGCTCGGCCCGCGTGCGCGCGCCCCGGCTCGAGCTCGAGGGCGCGGAGCGGCGCGCGGTCGTCGGCATCATCGAGCGCGCCATGGAGACCCGCCCCGAGCTCGGGGCGATGAGCGCCGCCTAGGTCTCGCGATGGACGCGCCCGGCGATCCCGCCCTCACCGGGCCCAAGACTTTCTTCTGCATCGACGGGCACACCTGCGGCGCGCCCGTGCGCGTGGTCGTGGGCGGCGGGCCGGCGCTCGAGGGCAAGGACATGAGCGCGCGCCGCCAGCATTTCCTGAAGGACTATGACTGGATCCGCCGGGCGCTCATGTTCGAGCCGCGCGGCCACGACCTGATGTCGGGCGCGATCGTCTATCCGCCGCTCGAAGCGGATGCGGACCTCTCCCTCATCTTCATCGAGACGACCGGCTGTTTGCCGATGTGCGGGCACGGCACGATCGGCACGGTGACGATCGCCCTCGAGCATGGCCTGGTGACCCCGAAGCGCGAAGGACGGCTCGCGCTCGACGTTCCGGCCGGGCGCATCACGGTCGAGTTCGTGCGCGACGGCCCCCACATCGAGAGCGTCAAGATCATCAATGTGCCGAGCTTCCTGATGATGAGCGAGGTTCGAATCGACTGCCCGGGTTTGGGCCCGCTCGTGGTCGATGTCGCCTATGGCGGCAACTTCTACGCGATCATCGAGCCCCAGCCCAACTTTCCGGGCCTCGAGAATTTCTCGGCCGCCGAGGTGCTCAGCCTGAGCCCGCTGGTGCGTGAGCGGATGAACGACGCCGTCCAATGCGTGCATCCCGAGGACCCGACGGTCAAGAGCATCACGCACGTCATGTGGACGGGTGCGCCGAGTGCGAAGGAGGCCGACGCGAAGAACGCCGTCTTTTACGGCAGCCACGCGATCGACCGCTCGCCCTGCGGCACGGGCACCTCGGCGCGCATGGCCCAGCTCGCCGCCAAGGGCAAGCTCAAACCCGGCGATCGCTTCGTCCATGAGAGCATCATCGGAAGCCTGTTCGAGGGCCGCGTCGAAGAGGCGGCGACGGTCGGCAATTACCAGGCCATACGCCCGAGCATCACGGGATGGGCGCGGGTGACGGGGCTGAACACGATCTTCGTCGACCCGCGCGACCCCCACGCCTTCGGCTTTCAGGTGATCTGAGCGCGCGCCTCCCGGCTCAAGCGTCGAGATGGCCGGACTTGACGTAGAGCCGGCAGCCTTTCTTGGAGGCGAGCGCGTGCCGGCCCCCGGGCGGGTTTCGAAGCCAGGCGCCCTTGGGATAACTCCCTTCCCCGTCCTCGAACGCGCCTTCGAGCACGAAAATCTCCTCGCCCCCGAGCATCTCATATTCGGGCAGGCGCGCGCCCGGCGCGAAACGCAGGAGCCGGACAGACTCCGGATGGGCCTCGTCGAAATAGAGCGGGATCTGCTGAACGCCCGGCGCCGGGCCGGGTTCCCATGCGGCGCGCGCCGTGTTGGTCGCGACGTGGGTTCGCGCCGCCCCGCCATACTGATAGAGCTTGACGAAGAGAACGCAGCCCTCTTTCGAAAACGGCGCGTGCTCGAAGCCCGGCGGGTTCAGAAGATAAGTGCCGGCCAGGTAGTCGCCATGCTCGTCGGAGAACACGCCCTCGAGCACGAGGATCTCCTCGCCCTCGGGATGGCCGTGGCTGTGAAAGCGGGAGCCCGCGTCGTAGCGCACAACCGAGGTGACCCGGCCGTACTCGCCCTCGAGAAGGTCGAGGCGCTTGCGCCAGACGCTCGGGCTCGGGCTCGCCTGCCATTCCATCGCGGCCGTCTCCATCACGACCCGCTTGGAGAAATCCGCGTTCAACACCTCGAAGGGTGCTTCAAATGCCATCTTGGGCCTCCGTTCTCACAAGACCCCCCCTCACGGCACCAGACGTCCTGGCTCCTCCGGCAAGGCGAGGTCGAGCGCGGGGCCCTTGGGGACGATCCGGCTATCGACCATACCCCAGCCCCAGCCGTCGTAATAATGCATCTTGATGTCGTCGAGCCTCACGGTCTCCGCCACGCCTGGAATGTTGTAGAGGCGCCGGAGATAGTCCGACAGCGCGGGGTAGTCGGCGATGCGCCTCAGATTGCAGCGAAAGACCGGGTCGTAGACGGAATCGAAACGAACCAGCGTCGGAAAGAGCCGCCAGTCGGCTTCGGTCAGCCGCCCGCCGACGAGGAAGGGGGTTTTGCCGAGGCGCATCTCGAGCCCGTCGAGCGCGGCGAAGAGCCGATCGAAGGCCGCGTCGTAGGCCTCCTGGCTCTTGGCGAAGCCCACCCGGTAGACGCCGGAGGCGATCTCCGCCTCGATCACGGCGCTCATGGCGTCGATCTCGGCGCCGAGCGCCTCGGGGTAGAGGTCGAGGCCTACATCGCCCCAAGCATCGAAGGCCGAATTCAGCATGCGGATGATCTCGGCCGATTCGTTGTTGACGATCGTACCCTCCTTCTTGTCCCAGAGCGTCGGCACGGTGACCTTGCCCGTGTAATCGGGCTTGGCCTTCGCATAGAGCTCGTGGAGAAAGCCCGCACCGTTCACGTGATCCGGCGTCGAGTAGGGGCCCTCCTCGAAATACCAGCCGCGCTCCGCCCAAAGCGGATGGACGACGGAAAACGAAATCACGTCGTCGAGCTTCTTGAGCTTGCGGTAGATGAGCGTGCGGTGAGCGAAGGGGCATGCATAGGAGACGTAGAGGTGATAGCGCCCTGGCTCGGCCCGGAACCCTGAGGACCCGTCGGCGGTGATGACGTCCTTGAAGGCGTCGGCCCGGCAGGGAAGGCTCGTTGCCCCCAGCTTCTCGCCGTTCTGGTAGTCGAGGTGCCAGACCCCGTCGACCATCAGTTTCATGCCGAGCCTCCTTCGCTGCCCGCGAAAGCACGATGACATCTATTTTGTTTTGACGGGTGCGAAAATCCAACCCTTCCCTTGGAAGGCTTGCCCGACGCCGTGGTTGGCGCGCGCGTGGGCCCGAGCTAGAGTGCCCGCCATGACGGACGCGCCGATCTACACCATCGGCTATGGCGGGCGCATGATCGGCGACTTCCTCGCGCTGCTGGCCGCCTTCGAGATCGCGCTGCTCGTCGACGTGCGCTCCTATCCCGCCTCGCGCTTCCAGCCGGACTACGGCAAGAAGCGCCTGGCCGAGCATCTGAAGGAGGCCGGCACGGACTACCGCTTCATGGGCGATGCGCTTGGGGGCAAACGCAAGGAGGCGGAGTGCTACCTCGACGGCGCGATCGATTACGGGCGGGTCCGGGCGCTTCCCGTCTATCGCGCAGGCATCGCGGAGCTGATCGAACTCTCGCGAGGCGCCACGCGCCTCGCCGTGATGTGCGCCGAGAAGCGGCCCGAGACCTGCCACCGCGCGCGGCTGATCGGCGAAACCCTGGCGGAAATGCGAATCCCCTTCCGCCATATCGACGAGACGGGCGCCGCGCAGAGCCACGACCAGGTGATGGCGCGTCTTAACGACAGCCAGGGGGACCTCTTCGATGGTTGAGAAGGCGGCCTTCGACGCCATCATCATCGGCGCGGGCCATAACGGGCTCGCTTGCGCGGCCTACCTCGCGAGCGCCGGGTTGAGCGTGAAGGTCTTCGAGCGCCGCCATGTCATCGGCGGCGCGGCGGTGACGGAAGAGTTCCACCCCGGCTTCAAGAACTCGGTCTGCTCTTACACGGTGAGCCTCCTGAACCCCAAGGTGATCCGCGAGCTCGAGCTCGAGCGCCACGGGCTCGAGATCATCGCGCGGCCCTACGCCAATTTCCTGCCCCTGCCGGACGGGAACTATCTGCGCTACCGCGACGATCTCGACGAGATGCGCGCCGC
>JAPUJA010000150.1 GCA_027296525.1 Pseudomonadota bacterium
GGAATGAGGAGCAGGTCGGGGGGAATCGGAAAGATTGAGCTCTCGGCGAAGGCGGCGGCGCCGAGCGCCCAAAGCGCGTGCCGCTTGGCCGCGAGGCCCATCGTCCGGTCGTAGAGCCGCCTCAGCATTCACGCCTCCGCTCGGGCTCCCCGCACGCGGGGGCCCACGTCCCCCGCTTCGCTCCTCGGAGCGCCGGGATTCTAGCAGAGCGCCGCGCCCCACCCAGCGCGCATTCGCGCCGTCTCTTGACCGGGCTTTGGGCCGCTCTATGATGCCCGCCTTGAGCTTCCGCGTGCCGCCCGGCCCCGCCCAAGAAAGGGCCCGCACCGTGCCCGCCGGGAGAATAACGAAACGCGCCAAAGAAACGGTTGATGGCGACCACGAGCGACAGCCTTTTTCCCGAGCTCGAGCCGAGGGCGACGCTTGAGCACAGCACGGGGCTTCTGCCGGAGCAGTTCATCCGGGAGTTCATCGACGCGGGCCATATCACGGGCGATGAGCCGATCGAGGACGGCCAGATCCAACCGGCGAGCCTCGATCTCAGGCTTGGCGCCGTGGCCTACCGCGTGCGCGCGAGCTTCCTTCCCGGCGCGGACATGACGGTCGGCCAGCGGATCGAGCATCTCGGCATGCACGAGATCGATCTCGCCCAGGGGGCGGTGCTCGAAAGGGACTGCGTCTACATCATTCCCCTCATGGAGCGTCTCAGCCTGCCCGCCCACTATTCCGCGAGCGCGAGTCCGAAGAGCAGCACCGGGCGGCTCGACGTCTTCACGCGCCTGATCGTCGATCATGGGACGGCGTTCGAGAACGTGCCGGAACGCTACAGGGGCGGGCTCTATGTCGAAGTCTCGCCCCGCACCTTCAGCGTCCTCGTCCGCCAGGGGGTGCGACTCAATCAGCTGCGCCTGCGCCGCGGCGTGCCGCCCCCGGCGGACGCGGCACTCGAACGTCTGCATCGGCGCGAGCCCCTTGTCTTCGCGGAAGAGGCGCCGGCCGAGGCGCGCATCGCGAAGGGCCTCTGGATCTCGATCGACCTCGAGGGCCGGAGCGATTCGCGGCCCATCGGATTCCGCGCGAAGAAGCACGCCGCGCTGATCGATGTCGCGAAGGTCGCGCATTACGATCCACTCGACTTCTGGGAGCCGATCGTGGGACAGGGCGATGGCCATCTCATCCTCGATCCGGACGCCTTCTATATCCTGACCTCGAAGGAGAAGGTGAGCGTGCCGCTCGACCACGCGGCTCAGATGGTTCCCTACGATCCCTCGGTCGGCGAATACCGGGTGCATTACGCGGGCTTCTTCGATCCCGGCTTCGGCTATGGCGCGGAAGCCGCGACGGGCACGAGCGCGGTGCTCGAGGTCCGCTCCCACGAAGTGCCGTTTCTCCTGGAGGACGGCCAGGTGGTCGGCCGGCTCGTCTATGAACGCCTGCTCGCGCCGGCGCAACGCGCCTACGGGACCGCGATCGGCTCGGCCTACCAGCGCCAGGGCCTGACCTTGAGCAAGCCCTTCAAGCCCTTTTCCGACCGCTGACGGCCCGCTCGCCGAGGGCCTCGCCGCGCCCCGGTAACGTTTTGTTAACCTTTACGATCTATTAACGCGCGTAAGGCACGCCCGCGATCGGATGCAAGCGGGCTGAAGGCGAGGAGGAAGAGAGATGTACCTGCCGACGCGCTATCGGGATCTTCTGGTCGAATTGGTCGAGGACCGCTTGAGTGAGTTCCTGGTCTTCGGATGCGAGAATCAAGACGAACTGGCGGTGCTCAAGGAGTGCCGCCGCGAGCTCCGCGCGCAGCGGGTGTCGCGGCCGCTCGAGCGCGCGGCCTAAGGGCCGCAAACGCTTAGGCGTCACGGCCCCCAAAGCCCCCTCGAAGGACCGCGCCTCCCCTCCGGCGCGGCCCTTTTTCTGTCTGAAATGGGCGCTCGAGCGCGCCCCGCTCGACGCCCTGCGTGACGGGGCGCGCCGCATCCGGTGGACGCGCCGCGCCGATATGCCTGGATCTTTGATCTTAAGAGAAGGCGAGCTGGTCGCGCCACGCCTTCTTCGCCCTGCGGAGTTCCGAGAGCGCCTTGCCGGCGCCCACCGCGACGCAGGTGAGCGGGTTCTCGGCGACCACGACGGGAAGTCCGGTCGCGTCGCGCAGCACCTTATCGAGGCGGGTGAGCTGGGCGCCGCCGCCCGCGAGCACGAGGCCCCGATCGACGATGTCGGCGGCGAGCTCGGGCGGTGCCTGCTCGAGCACCTGCTTGACGGCTTCCACGATCGCGTCGACGGGATCGTTCAAGGCCTTGGCGATGGCACTCTCGGTGATGGCGGTCTCGCGCGGGATGCCCTTGACGAGATCGCGCCCTCGGACCTCCATGACGCGCCCTTCGCCTTGGGCCGGGGCACAGGCCGAGCCCACTTCCTTCTTGACCTGCTCTGCGGTCGCTTCGCCGACGAGCAGATTATGCGCCCGGCGCAGATAGGCGATGATCGCGGCGTCGAGCGCATCGCCGGCCACGCGCACCGTGCACGCATGCACGATGCCGCCGAGCGCCAGCATCGCGACCTCCGTGGTGCCGCCGCCGATGTCGACGATCATCGAGCCCGTGGGTTCGGTGACCGGAAGCTCGGCGCCGATGGCGGCGGCCATCGGTTCTTCGATCAGATAGACGCGCTTCGCGCCGGCCGCGTAGGCCGCGTCGCGGATCGCCCGGCGTTCGACCGCCGTCGCCCCGAACGGGATCGAGATGATGATCTGGGGGCGGGACAGGCCCCGGCGCCCGTTGACCTTGCGGATGAAGTATTTGATCATCTCTTCGGCGACGTCGAAATCGGCGATCACGCCCTCTTTCATGGGCCGGATGGCGTGGATGCTGCCGGGCGTGCGGCCAAGCATTTTTTTCGCCTCTTCGCCGACGGCGAGAACCTGACGGCGGCCGCGGAATTCGCCGACGGCGATGACCGACGGCTCGTCGAGCACGATCCCCGAGCCCTTCATATAGACGAGCGTGTTCGCCGTCCCGAGGTCGATCGCCATATCTTTTGACATGAATGCCCCCGTCCTCGTGATCACGCGATCACGGATGTGGAACTGTTCTTTCTATTGAATGAGTCTCTTCGGCCGCCGAACGAAAGGCGGTGTTCTTCGTGAAGGCGTGTGGACGGGGCGCGTGTCTCGCGGACCGGGTCGGATCGCCGGTCCGGCGCGCCGCCGAGGGCGCCGCCGAGGGCGCCGATTAGGCGTCGGGCTCTATGGCCGGCTCGAGGAGACATCGGATCGGCCGGCCGCTGCCATGCGGCGTGCCGTCAAGGGCCGGGCCGAGGAGCGTGTGAGCAGCCTGCCGACGCCAAGCATGAGGTAACTCGCGAAGAACGCCCCGAAGACCGCGCACCAGCCGAGGCCGTTCCGGGTGAGGTGGCCAAGCGAGGAGGCGCGTTCCTGCGCCTCGACCTTGGCGAATTGGCCGAGACCGGAAGCGGACGGCATGCGGATCTCGCTGTTCTTAACCGTGCCGAGGGCCATGGCGGGTTCTCCACGCACAACATAATGTGACCGGCCGCAACTGACCGGCGGAAGTGCAGAGTGACGGGGAATCGTTAACGAAGCGTTTACCCTGCTTAACGCGCCGCTGAATGCCCAGCGCCGCGGGCGGGTTGACGCGCGGGCTTAAGGCCGGTGGGCGTGGGGGTAGAGCGCAGGGCGCGCGGTTGACCGGGGGTTGGCCTCGGCTATAGTGCGGCGCACGCGCGGTCAAAGGCGCTCGCGCATGCCCCTGTGGCGGAATTGGTAGACGCGGCAGACTCAAAATCTGTTGGTGGTAACATCGTGCTGGTTCGAGTCCGGCCAGGGGCACCAATTATTTCAATGAGTTATTGTGTGGCTGGGGCGTGCCCCACCGAAGGGGCTGACGTGCGGGCACCAC
>JAPUJA010000151.1 GCA_027296525.1 Pseudomonadota bacterium
CCTCGCCCTGGAACAGGGTCTCCAGGGGTTGGGCCTCTCTCGGCGCATCGGCGAACACGAGCGTCTGCACCCAGCGCGAGGTCCGCTCGACCCACATCTTGCGCGATTCCTCGAGCGGCGCCTCGCCCGTCATCACCTCGATGTCGGCCAACACAGTCACCGCCTGGTCTTCCCGCACGCGCTTCATCAACTCGAGATTGGCGAGGATCGTGTGGTCCCCACTATCCGCGTCGTTGGCCCGCTCGAGGAAGGAGGTGGCGATGTCGTACCTTCCCTGGCGAGCGAAGAAGAAGCCGAGATTGTTGAGAGTCTGCGCCGATCGCGGCTGTACGGAGAGGGCCTCGGTGAAAGAGCGCTCGGCGAGATCGCTGCGCCCCAGCCGCTCATAGGCGATCGCAAGCGCGTTCAGGCTGTCCACCCGCTCCGGGTTCTCACGCAACGCCCGGCGGAAGGACTGCACCGCGAGGCCGAGCTGGCCCCCCTCCATGTAGGCCTTGCCACGGTCGTAAGCGTTCAAGCGGTCGGAGTTCAAGGCTTCGGCGTCGACCCCCAGGACCGAGTCCTTGCCGGAAAACTCATCACCGCAGGCGGCAAGCGCCAAGGAAATCGCGAGAATGCTTACCCCAGTACGAATCGTGCCAGCCATACTCTGTCCTCCCCTTCCGTTACGCCCTCCCAGGCGTCAGTCCTGTACGATTATCCCCCCGTGCCCGACAGCGTCGGCAGCAGAACACGGAACACCTTGATGATCGCCGGTGTCAGAACAACCAGTACGAGACAAGGCAGAATGAACCCGATCAGCGGGAACGCCATCTTGACGGGCAGCAAATGCGCTTTTTCTTCGGCGCGCAGCATCCGTCTGATCCGCATATCGGCGGCGTGAACCTTCAGCGCCTGCCCGATGCTCGTGCCGAGCGCCTCCGACTGGATGAGGAGAGTGACCAGCGACTTGACCTCATCGATCCCCATCCGTTCCGCGAGATTCCGGAGCGCTTGCTCGCGGGTCTTGCCCGCCTGGAGCTCGAGGCCCACGAGCTGGAACTGCATGCCGAGGTTGCGGTGCGCCTTGCCCATCTCCTCGCCAACCCGGTGCAGCGCGGCGTTCAGGCCAAGCCCCGCCTCGACACAGACGAGCAGCATGTCGAGGGCGTCCGGAAAACCTTCGCGGAAAACCTGCTGGCGTTTCGAGATACGTTGAGACAGCCAGATTCGCGGCAGATAGAGCCCGATGAAGCCGAGCCCCAGGCCGATCAGAAGGATTTTCTCGACCTCCATATCGCCCGCCACCAGGGGCGCGAAGACGATGAAAAGGAGCGGGAGGCCGGCGGCAAGGAGAATGCGCGCCCCGAAATAGCGCCCCACGGCGGCCGGGCTCATATACCCCGCCTGGATGAGCTGCCGGCGCACGGTCGAGCGCTTCGTCTCGTCCTTGGGCTCGACGTACTTCTGCACCGGCTTGAGAATTCGGGCGATCATCGAGCGATCGTCAGCGTAGCGCACCGACAAATCATCGGCGCCACCGGCCGTGCTCTGGACGGCGGCGGCGACCGTACCAGGCCGCCGCTCGAGGCGCCGCTGCGCCGGGGCCTTCATGAAGAGAAAAGCGACGCCGAAAACGGCGACGATCACGGCGCCGAAAATGACAACGATAACGAGCAGATCCGAGTCGCCCGATGTGATCGACTGAATAAAGGAATTCAAAGCGTCCATGACTAAATCCCGTGCCTAGACTCGGAAGTTCACCATCTTCCAGATGATCGCGACCCCCACGAGGAGCATCCCCGCGCCGGAACCGACCAAGATCGGGAAGAGCGGGTCGTCCATCACGTCGACGAAATATTTTCTATTGAGCACCCACACGGCGCCGAACACGACGACGGGAAGCGCGGAGAGCACAATCGCCGAGAGCCGTCCTTCCGCCGAGAGGGCCTTGATGCGCTTGAACATGTTAAACCGCTCGCGAATCACCGCCGACAGGCCGGCGAGCACACTCGCAAGGTTGCCGCCGACTCCGTGCTGAATGTTGATCGCGACCTCGAGATAGTGAAGATCCGGAATCGGGATGCGTTCGCCCATATTGTGCATCGCGTCGTGCAAGTCGAGACCGTAGGTCATCTCGTCGACCACGATGCCGAACTCGGTCCCGATCGGATCGTTCATCTCTTTGGCCACCAAGGTCATCGCGGCGCTCACGGGATGGCCCGCGCGCAGGCTGCGGACGACGAGATCCAGCGTGTCCGGGAATTGTTCCAGAAACCGTTTGAACCGCCGCTTCCTCTTGTACATGAGGAACAGGATGGGGAGAACCCCTCCCGCGACGAGCGCGACCACGATGCTGCGTACCGGCGGCACCGCCATCACGGCGGCGAGGAAGAGAAACGTGAAGCACCCGATCACCCCCATGATCACGAGCATCCGGGTGACCGAAGTCGTATAGCCCGCCTGCATGATGAGCCGATCCAGACGAACGAACGGCCCCATCCACGAAACGCCGCCCTCCGAGTCCCTTTTTGCGCGGCGAAGCTTGGAGAGGACCTCTTCGGCCTCCTGGCCCGCAGCGAGCATTTGCAGCCGGCGGTTGACCGCGCTGCCACCGGCCCGGCGCGAGTCCGCGACGAAGTAATAAAGTCCCTCCACCAGGAGGAGAACGAAGAGAAAGATCGCTCCGTAAACCAGATAGATCGGATCGATGCTCATGGTGTTTTCCTATCCCAGGGCGCGGTCGGGCGCGAACATCTCGGTCGGCAACTCGATCCCCTTGGTCTTCATCTCTTCGGCGAATTTCGGCCGGATCCCGGTCGCCCGGAACTCGCCGATGATGTTCCCCTCGGCATCCACCGAGATCCGCTGGAAGCGGAAGATCTCCTGCATGGTGACGACTTCGCCCTCCATGCCCGTGACCTCGTGCAGGCTGACGAGCCGGCGGCG
>JAPUJA010000152.1 GCA_027296525.1 Pseudomonadota bacterium
TGATTTTCCAAGCCCCGGTCCGGCCAAGCCCCTCGCCACCAAACCACTGCACAAACGTCGTGAGTTGGGATAAAACCCGCATCGGAGGGGCGGCGCGGCTCGCGAGTTGGTCGCTTTTTTGACGAGCCTCGGAGAATTCCATGAAACGGTCGCGACGCAGCGAGATTCCTCCCTTCTACGCCATGGAGGTCCTGCAGCGGGCCAACGAGAGGGCCGCTGCCGGAGACGACGTGCTCCATCTGGAAATCGGCGAGCCGAGCCGACGCCCGCCGAAGCGGGTGATCGAGGCGGCCGAGGAAGCCTTAAGGAATCGGCCGCTCGGCTATACGGAGTCCGCCGGCTTGCCTGAGCTCCGTGCGCGCATCACGCAACATTACGAGGACTTTTACGGCCTCTCGGTGCCGTTCGATCGCGTCCTGGTGACGACGGGATCCTCCAACGCCTTCCTGCTGACCTTTTTGAGCGCGTTCGATGTGGGCGATCGGGTGGCTCTCGCCTCGCCCGGCTATCCGGGCTACCGAAACGGCATGGCGGCTCTGGGAATCCGCGTCGTCGATCTGCCGGCGGGGCCAAACAGTCGGTTCCATCCAAGCGTCGAGCTGATCGAGGCGTGCGGCGAAAAGCTTGATGGGCTGATCATCGCCAGCCCCTCGAATCCGGCGGGCTCGATGCTCTTGGAAGACGATTTCAAGACGCTCGTCTCTTACTGCATAAGCAACGACATTCGCATCATCTCGGACGAGGTCTATCACGGCATCACCTATGGCGAGCGCGCCGTTTGCGCCCGGGCACTCACAGAGGAAGCGGTCGTGGTCAACAGCTTTTCGAAATATTTCGCCATGACCGGCTGGCGCCTGGGCTGGATGATCGCCCCCGATGATCTCACCGAGCCGGCGGAGCGACTCGCCCAGAACATGTTCATCTCGCCCCCGGGGATGACCCAGTACGCCGCCCTCGCGGCCTTCGAGTGCTTGGATGAATACGACGCCGAAGTGCACCGCTACGCCGAGAACCGCGCGATCCTCCTGGAAGAGCTCCCCAAGGCGGGGATCGAGCGTTTCGCTCCGGCCGACGGGGCGTTCTACCTCTACGCGGACGTTTCCGAGCTCACCGACGACAGCAGTGTCTTCTGCGAGGCGATGCTGGCGGAGACCGGCGTCGCGGCCGCGCCGGGCATCGATTTCGATCCCAAAGGAGGAAAATCCTACGTGCGCTTTTCCTTCGCGGGATCGACCGAGGATATCGGCGAGGCCGCCCGTCGGATCGTGGCGTGGCGCAGGAAGCGCAGCTAAACGCCGTCAACAAAAATCGTCCGGCGCCGCAGGGCCGCTCTTGACCGTGCCCGGAAGCCCATCGCCCGAAAGCCTATCGCCCGGATACGCCTTACGCCGGCGGCATCAGCCTTTTTGCCACCAGCCGCGGCGCCGTGCGCGTTTGTCTTCATTCGCAGTGGGCGGATCCTGAACGAGCGCGACGCTCTCGGCGAGCTGAACGGCTGGCTCGACGGCATTCGCGTCAGCCGCGGGCGCCCCCCGGCCGACAGACGGGCCGCTTTCGTCCGAATCGACAGGCGGAAGTTCGCCGCTTTCTTCGGACGCCGGTTCTTTGCCAGCGACAGTGCGCGGCCGCTTCTTGCGCGGCGACTTCGCCGCCTTCTTTCTTGCCGCCGGCGCGCGCCGACGCGGCGCCGGCTTCGCCTCGACCGTCTCCGAGGATTCGCCTCCAGCCGACTCGGCCGCGGCGTCATCGCGCGTGCCGGCGGCCACCGGCTCTTCGCCCGGCGCAGTCTCGTCGGGAGCGCTCGTCGCGATCGGCTTCTCGCTCGGCGCGGCGTCATCGAGCTCGTGGGCCGCCGTGGGCTCTTCGCTGGACGCCGTCCGGCGCACGCGCCGGCGACCCCCGCGTTTGCCACGCCGGCGGCGCTTGGCGCGCGGCGGCTCATCCCGCGAATCGGCGGCCTCGTCGGTCGCCGCCTCCTCGGCGGCTTCATCGGCTTTCGCCGCGGCGGCCTCAACGGGCTCCGTTGCCCGGCGCCGGCGCCCGCGTTTCTTGCCCTGTTCGGCCGTTTCCGCCTCAGGGACGGCTTTGGCCCCTTCGCTCCCGGCGCGCGTCTCCTCGCCCGCCACGGGCGCCTTCAGCGGCTCGATCCGAAAGGTGGACGGGGGCAGCCTGTCATCGACGACCATCGATACGCGGAAACCGTAACGCTCCTCGATTTCGGCCAGCGCGGCGCGTTTGTGATTGAGAATGTAAAGCGCGATCACATCGGAGAGCGTGACCTCGAGTCCCGTGCTCCGCTCCCGCAGCCCTTCGCCCTCGATTGCGCGCAAGAGCTGCAAGCTGCTCGATTCGATGGAACGGACGCTGCCCGTACCTTGGCACGCGGCGCAGGTTTGGGTGCTCACCTCGAGGAAACTTGGACGGAGACGTTGACGCGAAAGCTCGAGCAAACCAAACGAGCTGATCCTGCCCAGCTGAATCCGCGCGCGATCGATCTTTACCGCTTCCTTGAACCGCTTCTCGACTTTGCGATTGTTGCGGGAGTCGTCCATGTCGATAAAATCGATCACGATGAGCCCGGCCAGATCACGCAGGCGCAATTGGCGCGCGATCTCATCGGCAGCCTCGAGGTTCGTCTTGGTCGCCGTCTCCTCGATGT
Organism: Pseudomonadota bacterium; assembly: GCA_027296525.1. Taxonomy (GTDB): domain Bacteria; phylum Pseudomonadota; class Alphaproteobacteria; order UBA828; family JAPUJA01; genus JAPUJA01. The sequence goes on from JAPUJA010000152.1 coordinate 2,660, forward strand.
TCCGTTCCTTGGTGGCCCGGCCCGAGTTCACGTCGATCGCAACCAGGGCTTCCGCCGAGTCGAACACGATGTAGCCGCCCGACTTCAGCGGAACTTGAGCGCTGTGCATCGCGTCCAGCTGATACTCGACCTGATAGCGATGCAAGAGAGGAATTCGATCGTTGTAAGGGCGGACTCGGCGTGCGTGGCTGGGGATCATCGTCCGTATGAAGTCCTTCGCCG
>JAPUJA010000153.1 GCA_027296525.1 Pseudomonadota bacterium
GCCGCGCGTGACATCGCGTGAACTGTAATTGGTTGCGTGAGGGCCGCCATAGAGAAGCTCAGCTCCGCCGAGCGCGCCGTGTTCATGGAGGCGGTCACACATATGGCGCAAATTTATGACGTCACCCTCGTCCCACAAGCAGGCCGAGATATAGGGCGTCGTGTCCGTCTCCGGGTGGATCGAGCAATATTCGGTGCAGAGCGCGCCCCAGCCGCCCTCGGCCTTGATCCCGCGATGCCCGCCTTGCGCGCCCGGGCGGTCGGAACCCGCGCCGTTACATTGCGGCGTCTGATAGAAACGGTTCTTCATGGTCTTCGGGCCGAGCTTGATCGGCTCGAACAGCGGGTCGTATTTCGGATCGCGCGGCATCGTCTTAATTCCCCTATGTCAGCAACTGTCTTCCACTTGAAACTCCGCAAAGCGGCGAAATGCCGCTGCGTCGCCTAATCCTAACCGGCGAGCTTCGGGAAGGCCTCATGGCCCCAGATCTGGCGCTCGCGTATCCAGGGAAGCGGGTGCTGCGGATCGTCCGACTCGAATTCCCGAGCCAGGCGGTGGCCCTCGAAGACGCAATCGGCGATCAGGCGCGGCGCCTGGCAATCGCCCACCTGGTAGACGGCTTGGATGTCGTTCGCGGCCCATTCGTCGCGCCGTGCCTTCAATTCCTTGAAGAGCCCGTTTTGCGACAAACGCGCCGTCACCAGAACGACGCCGTCGCACTCCAGCGTCACGGTCTCCGTTCCCATCCGCCGCGCGGGCACGCCCCGCTTGGGCGTCGTCGTGCGCACGTAGCCGTCGCGGTAGATATAAAAGAGCGTGATGCGGCCGGGCTCGACCGACAAGGCCGCGTGCTGCACGACCGGCTCGATCTTCTTCTCATGCAGCATCCGCATGATGTCGACGAACTCGAAACTGTAGGCGGTGTAGGGCGCGACGAAGTCCCAACTCGTGACGAGCGTGACCTTCTTGCCCTGATCGGCCAGAAGCTCGGCCATGCTGACGCCCGTGAAGTAGCCCTCACAGTCGAGCACCACGACCCGCTCGCCGATATCCTTGCCCGCCATCACCTGCTCGGGCGTCGCGACATGGGGCAGCGACGCGTCGGCGCCCGCGAGCGGCGCCATCAGGACCGGCCCGAAGCCGTCCTCGGCCCAGCGCGCGCCCGTCGCGCACACGACCTTGTCAGCGCCGTAGGCGAGAACATCATCCGCGCTCATCCGGCCCACGCCCGTATGCACCTCGACGTTCTTGAGCTTGTCGAGCTGTATCTGGCGGTAGGTGATCACCCGGCCCCATTCGGCCAAGCCGGGATAGCGCATGATGTCGCGCACGCGCCCGCCGATCTCGGCCTCGGCCTCGCGCAGGTGCACGTCGTAACCCCGCTCACCCAGAACCCGCGCGCACTCCAGGCCCGCCGGGCCCGCCCCCACCACGAGCACCGAGCAGGGGCTCTTCGTCTTCGTGAACTTCTCCGGGTGCCAGCCCCGCCGGTATTCCTCCATCGAGGTCGCGTTCTGGGTGCAGATGAGCGGCACGGCCTGCGCCCATTTCGACAGACAAACGTTGCAGCCGATGCACTCGCGGATGTCCTCGGGCCTACCCTCCTCGATCTTCCTGGGCAGGAACGGATCGGCGATCGAGGGCCGCGCCGCGCCGATCAGATCGGCCTGGCCCGAGACGATCACCTCGACCATGTCGTCGGGGCTCGTGAGCCGGCCGGTCGAGACCACGGGCACCGGCGAAGCGGCCTTGGCCTCGCGCACCCAGGGCGCCATGTAGTTCGTGCGCGTGAAGCGCGAGGGCGCGATCTCGCCCGAGAGCTCCGAATAGTGACCCACCTTGAGATCCCAGACGTCGCAGAGACCCTGCCTGGCGCAGAGCTCGATCATCCGGATGCCGTCCTCGCCGACCTCGATGCCGTCGGGGCCCTCCAGGGTGTCGACCGAGAACCGGTTGCCGATGGCGCAATCCGAACCGACCGCCTCTTTCATCCCCTCGAGGATCTCGATCCAGAGCCGCGCGCGGTTCTCGAACGAGCCGCCGTAGCCGTCGGTTCGCCGGTTGTAAAAGGGCTGGAGGAATTGCAGGACGATCATCGAGTCCGAGGCGATGATCTCGATGACGTCGAAGCCCGCGTCGCGCGCGCGCAACGACGCGTCGACATGCATCTGAACGATGTCGCGGATGTCGTCCTCGTCGGCCTCGGCAACGCCGTTCGCCAGGATGGCTTCGGAGGGCGCCTGAGAGGGCACGCGCGCGATCGCCCGGGATTCGCCGGTTTGACTGTGGATACCGGCATAGAACAGCTGGATGCCGGCGAGTCCGCCATGCTTGTGCACCTCGTCGGCCACGTGCCCGAGATTCATGACGTCGACCTCGTCCCAGAGCCGGGCGCAGCAATGGGGCGCATCGTCCGATTCCGGGTGGACCGCCGTGTACTCGATGCAGACGGTGCCCCAGCCGCCTTCGGCCTTCATTCCCCGAAAGGCCGCCTGGGTTCCCGGCCGGTCGGAGCCCGCGCCGTTGCAATGGGGCGTCTGCCAGAAGCGGTTCTTGGTGGTCTTCGGCCCGACCTCGACGGGCTCGAACAGGACGTCGTATTTCGGATCGCGCGTCATCGTTTTATCCCCCTCTCTCCCCCGCCGCCCGTTCCGAAGGGCGGCGACTCGACGGAAGGTTATTTGAAGGCCCCGTGAGATCGGGGCTCGTTTCTGTCCCGCGCCGGCGCTACGATCATACGCCTCAAGCCAAGTGCCGTAAAACCCACGGGGAGAAGACCAATGCCCGAAAAACCCGTCGCCATCGTCACGGCCGCGGGCCGGGGGATCGGCCGGGCGAGCGCCGAAGAGTTGAACGAGCGGGGCTATGCGCTCGCCCTCATGTCGCCCTCGGAGAACAGCGTGAAGCTTGCGGCCGAGCTCGGTTGCATCGGCATGTCGGGCTCGGTGACGAGCCAGGATGATGTCCAAACGCTGGTGGAGAAGACCGTCGCCGCGTATGGGCGGATCGATGCCGTCCTGAACAATACCGGCTTTGAAGAGTGGAGCGTCGAATCGCCGACTTACGCCTTCGATCCGGATCTCGACGGACATCTGCTCGATATCCCCGACGAGGACTGGCACGCCGCTTTCGATCTCTTCTTCCTCAACGCCGTGCATGTCGCGCGCGCCGTGACCGAGATCATGCAACGCCAAGGGGGCAGCGCGATCGTCAACATATCGGCGTCCTGCGCCCTCGAACCGTTTTCGGCATATCCCATGTCTTCCTCGGTGCGCACCGCGCTCTCGGCCTTCACCAAGCTCTATTCGGATCGCTACGCCCGCGACAACATCCGAATGAACACGCTTTTGCCCGGCTATGTCGACAACCTCGAATGGCTCCCCACCATCCCTCGCAGCATCCCCATGGGACGGGTCGGCACGGCCAGAGAGATTGCGAAGGCCGCCGCCATGCTGCTCTCCGACGATGCGAGCTACATTTCGGGTGAAAACATCTTCGTCGACGGCGGGCTTCGCCGCGGCCTCTGAACGAAAGAGAGGCGGCCCGTTTGACCCGCTCAACGAACGCGAACGACACTCTGGGCGCGATGCTCGGCGATCTCGCGCGGCGCCGGGGAAGCGCGCCCGCCTTCATCGGCGAAGGCGAGACGATCTCCTACGCGGCGTTCGACGGGGCGAGCCGGCGCTTGGCCCAGGGGCTTTGGGAGCTCGGCATCCGCGCGGGCGATAGCGTGGCGCTTTGGCTGCCCAACGGGCCCGAATGGCTCGCGCTTCATTTCGCCTGCGCACGCCTCGGTGCCGTCACGGTGGTGGTGAACACGAAGTTTCGCGTGACCGAGGTCGAGGATCTTTTGGCGCGCTCCAAGGCGAGGCTGCTCGTCTGCTGGCCGCATTTCAAAGGGATCGACTTCCTCGGGATCTTGCGCGAGATCGACCCGCTCGCCGTCACGGCGCTCAAGGCGGTCATCGTCTGTGGCGACGAAACCCGCCCACCCGAACGCACGCTCGAACGGGCGACCCTCCCCTACCGGGCGCTCACGGTGAAGCGTCCGTTCGATGACGATCACGCCGCACCCGAAGCCGGCGCGATCCTGTTCACCACATCGGGCACGACAAGCGCGTCGAAGCTCGTGCTTCAGACCCACGGTGCGATCACGCGCCACGCCCGGGCCGTGGCCGAACGCTTCGGCTACACCTCGCCCGATTGCCGTCTGCTGCAGCTTCTCCCCTTCTGCGGCGTGTTCGGCTATTCGGCCGCGATCGCCGCGATCGTCGCCGGGCGCGCGCTCGTCATCCGGCCGAGCTTTCGCGCCGAGGAGGCCGCCAAGCTGATCGCCCAGCACGGGATCACGCACATGATCGGAAGCGACGAGATGTTCCGCCGAATCTTAAGCTTCGGCGAAGGCGAGCGGCCCTTCCCCCGCTGGCGGTTTGCGGGCTTCGCCGCCTTCAACCCATCGATCACCGATCTCGTCTCGGCGGGCGAGGAACGCGGCATCTGCTTCTACGGCCTCTACGGCTCGAGCGAGCTGCTCGCGCTCTTCGCCGCCCAGGCGCCCGACGCGCGCCCGGAGGTCCGCGCCCAGGCCGGGGGCTTTACGGTCTCGCCGGAAGCGCGCGCGCGCGCGCGCGAGCCCGCGAGCGGGCGCATCCTTCCCCCTGGAGAGACCGGCGAGCTCGAGCTCAAGGGCCCGAGCCTGATGGCCGGCTATTTGGGCGATCCGGACGCGACCCGGGACGCGCTCACCGAGGACGGCTATTTGCGGACCGGCGATCTCGGCTATGTGCGATCCGACGGCGGCTTCGTCTTTCTCGCGCGCGCGGGCGAGTTCCTGAGGCTCGGCGGCTTCCTCGTCAACCCCCGGGAGATCGAGGACTTCATCCAAAGCCATGAATCGATCGAAGGCTGCCAGGTGGTCAGCGGCGCGGAAGGCACCCGCCCGGTGGCCTTCGTCACGCTCGTAAAAGCGAGCGCGCTCGATGAGCCGGCGCTGCGCGCCCATTGCCTCAAGGGAATCGCGAAATACAAGGTGCCGGAGCGATTCGTCGCGCTCGATGCCTTCCCCACGACCCAAAGCGCGAATGGGATCAAGATCCAGCGCCACAGGCTTCGCGAACAGGCCGAGGCGATCCTGGAGAGCGACAAGGCGCGCTCACGCCGCACGCGGGCGGCGCGCGATCAGTCGGCGCCCTTGCCCAGGAGCTGATTGGCGATGATGAGCTTCTGGATCTCGCTCGTCCCCTCATAGACGCGAAGGGCCCGGACCTCCCGATAATAGCGCTCAAGCGGAAGCTCCTTGCTGAGCCCCCAGCCGCCATGGATCTGCACGGCCTCGTCGATCACCCGCTGCGCCGCTTCGGTCGCGTAGAGCTTGGCCATCGAGGCCCAAAGTACCGCCTCAGGGGCTTCCTCATCGCGCGCCTTGGCGGCGCGGTAGACCATGAGGCGGGCCGCGGCGATCTCGCTCGCCATGTCCGCGAGTTTGAAGCCGATGCTCTGAAACTTGCCGATCGGCCGGCCGAACTGCTCGCGCCCCACCGCCCAGACCCGGGCCGCCTCGAACGCGGCCTCCGCCAGACCCACCGCATGGGCGCCGACGGTCGGGCGGTAGAGGTTGAGCGTCTCCATCGTAAGCGCGAAGCCGTCGCCCTCCCGGCCCAGGCGATTGGCTTCGGGCACGGCGCAATCCTCGAAGACGAGCTCGCCCAAGACGTCGAAGGCGATGATTTCCATCGCGCGTCCGAGGCGAAACCCCGGGGTCTCGGCGTCGACGACGAAGGCCGAGAGTGAGCGCGGCGAGCGCCCCTCGCCGGTCCGCGCGATCACGACATAGCTGTCGGCCAGGCCGGCGTTCGAGATGAACGCCTTGGCCCCGTTCAAGACGTAATGATCGCCCCGCCGCTTGGCCTCGGTCTGAATCCCAAGCACGTCCGAGCCCGCCTCGCGTTCGGTCACCGCGAAGGCTCCGAGCCGCTCGCCCGCGGCCATCGCCGGGAGATATCGGCGTCGAAGGGCGTCCGAGCCCGCCCGGACGATCGGGAAGGAGCCCAGCCCCTGCACGCCGAAGACGGCGGAGGCGAAGGACGAGGCCATGGCGAAGCGCTCGCGGATCAGACACGCCGGGTAGCAGCACACGTCATCGAAGACGCCGCCTTGGGCCTTGGGCACGAGATAGCGAAACCAGCCGGCGTTCGCGATCAACTCGCAGAAGTCGCGCGGCGGTTCGTCACGCCCTTCGAGCGCGATATCCCCCGCCAGCAGCTTCCCGCGTGCGAACGCATCGAGCCGGCCGATGAGCGTGTCGTCTTCCGCGCTGTAGGACAGATCCATGCGGGACCTCGGATGCTCAGCGCCCCGGTGTCGTTCCGATGCCCGTGCTCGCCGTCACGACACGCGAACGCCCGCCCGCCGGTCGTTCAATCACCGAGCCGGGGGCGCTACATCTTCATCCAGTTGCCCATCTTCTCGAAGGCGCGCGCGCCGCGCAGAACCGTCGCATCATCGTAACGGCGTCCCACGAGCATCATGCCGATGGGAAGCCCGTTGTTCATGCCGCAGGGCACGTTGATCGCCGGATGGCCCGAGCAGTCGAACGGCGAGGTGTTGCCGATCATCTCGAGAGCCCGGGAGACATACTCCTCGCGCGAGCAATCGGGCTTGGGCAGCTTGGTCGCCTGAATCGGGAGCGTCGGCATCAGAAGAAGATCGTAGTCCTCGAGCACCGCGTCGTAGGCCGCGCGCAATGCCCGGCTCAGGTTCTGCCCCTTGGCGTAATAGTGGGTGTGGTAATTGCGGTCGAGGAACTCGCCCAGGAGGATGCAAAGCTTGGTCGTCTCGGAGAAGTCGTCCGGCCGGCTCCGCCAGCCCTGAGCATAGGCGTCCGCGAACGAGGTGACATAGTGCCCCTCCCAGTTCATGCCGAAGCCGTTGAGCTTGACCATCATCTGATGCAGCCCCTGGATCGCGATCAGATTCCAGATATGCGCGCCGTCGATATGCATCGGGATCGAGACCTGCTTGACCTTCGCGCCCTTGGATTTGAGCTTCTCCGCTGCCGCCCGCACCTTCCGGTCGACGACCTGCTGGCTCTCGGGCCGCCCGAAGCCTTCCTTCACGACGGCGATCTTGAGGCCCCGGGCGCCCTTGTTGAGGGATTTCATGTAGTTCTGCATCTTGACCCCGATCTGGCGCGGATCGAGCCCATCGGAGCCGGCGATCACTTGGAGGAGTTGGGCGACATCCTCGACGTTGTTGGCCATGGGCCCGGTGTGATCGAGGGTCGTTTCGATCGGGAAGATGCCGGTATAGGGCACGAGGCCGTGGGTCGGCTTCAGCCCATAGACGCCCGAATAGCAGGCGGGAATACGGATCGAGCCGCCCTGATCGCCGCCGAGCGACATATCGACCTCGCCCGTCGCCACCAGGACGGCGCTGCCGCCTGAGGAACCGCCCGCCGAATGGGTCGGTTTTCGCGGATTCTTGATCATGCCGAGCGCGCTCGTATGAGAGCCGCCCGAGAGGCAGAGATCCTCGCAGGCCGCCTTGCCGAGGATCGTGCCGCCGGCATCGAGAATGCGCGTGACCACGGTTGCGTCGACCTCGGGCACGTAGCCTTCGATGATGCGCGATCCATTCATCAGGGGAACGCCGGCGAGACAGATGTTGTCCTTGAGCGCCAGCGTCTTGCCCGCGAGGGCCCCGCGCTTCTTGCCCTTCACCTCGCACTTCCAGTACCAGGCGTTGTATTTGTTCTCCTCCGGCCCTGGCCGGTAACCCGATGTGCGCGGATACTTCACGGGCAAGGTCGGCTCGGCGAGCTCGTCGCAGTGCGCGTAGGAAGGCACGACCCCCCCGATCAGCCCTTGAAAGGACTCGGCGTCCTCCGGCGACAATGACATTCCGAAATCCGCGGCGATCTCGAGGATCTCCGCGACGGTCGGTGTGCGAACGGTCGGTAGGATCGACATGATTTCATCTCCCTCGTTCTCGACGGCTCCCGTGGCGGCGGGTGCGCGCTTCTTTATCGTTGGTCGAGCCGCTCCTCGACGACGAGCGGCGCGCCGATTGTGCGCCGTCGGCTTGGTGCTGGCAACCGGCGAAAGCGCGCCGGGCGTCGCGCTCTTTACTCGCGCGCGGCGAAACGTGCCGCGCGCTCGCGGGCGCGGCGCAGGACGATCTCGTCGAGCTCCTCGTCGCCCACGATCCCGTCGGGCCGAAGCGCCATGATGAACACGATGGTCGCGCCGAGGAAGATTCCGGTGAGGCCAGAGACTTGGGGAATTTGGGCGCCGTAGATG
>JAPUJA010000154.1 GCA_027296525.1 Pseudomonadota bacterium
GACGAGTTTCGGCGGCTGGAGGCGCGCATCACGGCCGATGTCTTCACGGTCTTGAGCCCGGAGCGCGCGGTCGCGAGCCGTGCCAGCTATGGCGGGACCGCGCCCCGGCGCGTGCGCGCGGCGGCGCGAGCGGCGCGAAGGCGCTTCCTATGACGAGCGCGCGTGCCTCGCTTCTTCGCCGTATCGGGTTGCTCGCCGCGATCGCCGTCCTGACCGCCCTCGTGCTTCAGGGGTGCGGGCGCAAGGGCGCGCTCGAGCCGCCGCCCGGGGACGAGGACGAGAACCCCGCCGAGACGAACGGCGGGTATTGACGGCACGATTTCTCAAGATCGCCTTTCACGGATTTAAGCGATGTCGGATCGCCTGCACGACGCCTTCGCCTACCGCGCCGACGAGGACAACACGCGCGTGCTCCATGTCGAGGACGTGCCCGTGCCCTCGATCGCGCAAAGGCTCGGCACGCCCTTCTACTGCTATGCGAGCGCCACGATGGTCGATCTCTACGGCCGCTTCGCGGCCGCGCTCGAGGGCACGCGCGCGCTCATCTGCTACGCGCTCAAGGCGAACGACAACCTGGCGGTGATCCAGAGCTTCGCGCGGCTCGGCGCGGGCGCCGACGTGGTCTCGGAGGGCGAGCTGCGCTTTGCGCGCGCCGCCGGGGTGCCCGCGGAACGCATCGTCTTTTCCGGGGTCGGCAAGACGGAAGCGGAGCTCGCCTTCGCCCTCGACGAAGGCATTCTCCAATTCAACGTCGAAAGCGCGCCGGAGCTCGCCCGCCTCAACGCCATCGCCCTGGACAAGGGGCTCCGCGCGCCGATCGCGCTCCGGGTCAATCCGGACGTCGCGGCCGCGACCCACGACAAGGTCTCCACCGGGCGCCGGCACGACAAGTTCGGCATCGCGCTCGAGCGGATCCCCGCTCTCTACGCCGAGGCCGCGCGCCTGCCGGGCGTCACGCTCATGGGCCTCGCCCTTCATATCGGCTCGCAGATCACCGAGCTCTCCCCGTTCGAGACGGCGATCACGCGCGTCGTCGAACTCGCCCTTCGTCTCAAGGGGCAAGGCTTGCCGCTCACCCGCCTCGACCTCGGCGGCGGGCTCGGAATCGACTATGGCGACGACAGGCCGCCGAGCGTGAAGGACTATGGTGCGCTTCTTTCGCGCTTGACCGCCAAGCTCGACATCGAGCTCGCGATCGAGCCGGGGCGCGCCCTGATCGGGCCGGCGGGCCTTCTGGTGACCCGCGTCGTCTACCTCAAGGAAGCCGGCGATCGCACCTTCGTGATCGTCGATGCGGCCATGAACGACATGCTCCGCCCCGCACTCTACGGCGCCGAGCACCCTGCCCTGCCGGTTGCCGAGCCCGACCCGCGCGCGCCGCAAGGCCCGGTCGACATCGTCGGGCCGGTATGCGAGAGCGCGGATACCTTCGCGCGCGACCGCCTGATGCCGCCGCTTCAGCCGGGCGAGCTCATCGCCTTCGGCCAGGCCGGGGCCTACGGCGCGGTCATGGCGTCGAGCTACAACCGGCGGCCGCTCGTTCCGGAAGCCCTGGTCAAAGGAACCGCCGTCGCCACCATTCGCGAACGCTGGGGTTACGCCGAGATGCTCGCCCGCGAGCGGCGGCCCGACTGGCTCGCCTGAGCGCCGCCGTCCTGATGCGGCGCGGGCGACGATTTATAGGGGCGGGGGAGGATCATAAAGCGCCTTATCGACGGCGTCACAGATCTCGTCGAGGCCGAAGGGCTTGGTGATGAGGCCGTGAAAGAGAGCGTCCAGGTTTCGCACCCTCTGGAGTTCGGCCGCGAAGCCGGTCATCAGGATGATGCGTAAGCTCGGATATTCCTTCGAGGCCTTGAGCGCGAGCGCGATGCCATCGAGCACGGGCATCACGATATCGGTGAGCAAGAGATCGTAGCTTTTCTGCTCCAGCCGTTCGAGCGCCTCCGCCCCGTCGCCCGCCACCGTCACCTGGTGGCCGCGGGTCCTGAGCGCGCGAACGATGAACTCGCGAACCGAGGCTTCGTCGTCGGCGACCAAGATGCGCGCCATGTCGAACGCTCCCGCCCCCTGCATCCCGTGCGATCGGATCCCTCAGCCGTTCTCGTCGGTCACGAAGGAGACCGCGAGGCTCGCCGCGCCGGCCGGTGGGCTGCTGAGCCGCGCCGAAAACCGGGTGCCAATGGAGAGCGACAACGTAGCGTCATCCACGGACGACTCGAGGTCTTTGCGCAGGCGCGCGAGCTCGCGAGAGACCTCGGCAATCTCATCGGTGCCGAGCCCACTGCCTTCACCTCCGGCCTCACGATATTTCCTGGATTTCACTTTGAGATAGACGACTTCCATACGGAGGTCGTCCAGCCGAGCGCGAAAGGACTCGGGCGCCTCCACCGATACTTGAAGATCCTCCTGAAGCGCTTCGAGCTCGTTCTCGAGTCGTTTGAGCTCGCTCGCGGAAGCTTCGTCCGCGTTTGCAGCTAGCGGTCCACCCAGAAGTAGAGAGCCGGTGAGCATCCATCCCATCATCCCCATCACTGTTGTTCGAAGCACGATTGAACCTCCTTGTGTGTCCGGCTCGCAGCACTATCTTCGATCGGAATCAACAGCAGGTTCTGTGCCAGGGATCACGCATCGTATCCCCACACCCACGACCTCTCGTTGGGACAGTCGTGTCCTATTCGGCGGGCCCTCAGGGTGTCCGATAGCCGGGACCGCGCAGCACCCTTCCCGGCCGCTCGTCGGTGATCTTCCCCTCCGAGACCACTGCGCGCCCGTTGACGAATACGTATCTCACCCCGACGGAATAATGCGTCGGGTCTTCGAAGGTCGCCACGTCGCTAATGGTTGCCGGGTCGAAGACGGTTATGTCGGCTGCCATCCCCGCGCGCAGGATACCGCGGTCCATGAGCTTGACGCGGGCCGCGGGGCGCGACGTCATTTTGCGGACGGCCTCTTCGAGAGTGAGAAGCCCTTCTTCCCTCACATACTTGCCGAGAATGCGCGGAAAGGTTCCCCAGGCGCGCGGGTGAGATTTCGTCTCGGACAACGGTCCATCCTCCGCCCGTGCCGAGGAATCCGTGTCGACGGATACGAGCGGGTGTTTGAGCGCGGTCCGAACATCCTCTTCACTCATGATGGAGATGATGCAGGAGCTTTCTCCGCCGTCGGCAATTACCAAGTCCATGAGCGCATCGCGCGGGTCCTTACCCATCTCAGCCCCGATCTGCGCCATCGTCTTGCCTTCATACTTCCGCAATTCCGGGTCTAACACCGAGCTCAACATCACACCTTCGGCGCCGCCCGAACCGTACCACTGGTTCTCCCATTCAGTGACGTCGTCCGCGGCCATGTCGGTCTTGATCCGTTCGCGGAGCGAAGGGTCTTTCAGACGCGAGAGCATTTCCTCGGTGCTACCCTCTCGGACCCAGACCGGAAGACAGGCGTGGAGGCC
>JAPUJA010000155.1 GCA_027296525.1 Pseudomonadota bacterium
TTTCCGTTTCCATGCTGTCCATCTCCTCAGACGACCGGCTCCTCAGACGACCGGCTCCGTGTTGAAGGCTTCGAGGTCGCTCGTCAAATCCACATAGGCCGCAGCGAACTTTTCTTCCGCGGCTCGCGCGAGCGCGGCCACGTCCCAATCCTCGCGCTCATTCACGAGCCTTCGGACCGGTCGCGGCTGGGAGAAGAGAAAGACCTCGCGCCCGCGCACGCCGAACAGCTGGCCGGAAATGCCTTGCGCCGCATTCGAGCAGAGCCAGGCCACGACCGCCGCCACATGGGCCGGTTCGATCCGCAGCGCGCGTTCCTTATAGGCCGCCTGGGCCTCGTTCGCGGGCTGGATGATCTCGGTGACACGGGTATGGGCGAAAGGCGCGAGGGCATTCACCGTGATCCCCGAGCGCGCCAGATCCATCGCGGCCACGCGGGTCAGGCCGACGAGCCCGGCCTTCGCGCTCGCATAGGGGCTCTGACCGAGATTGCCGTAGAGGCCGGCGCTCGAGGTGATGTTGACGACTCGCCCCCAATCATAACGATCGCCGCCGCGCTTCGTCTTCGCCTGTGCGCGCATCACGGGACTCGCGGCCGCGAGCACATAGTACGCCGCCGAGAGGTTCGTTTCGATCACCCGGTCCCAGTCTTCCGGCTCGCTCTTGAAGATGAAGGCGTCCCTCAGGATCGCCGCGTTGTTCACGATGATGTCGATGCCCCCGAAGCGCGCTTCGGCGAGCGCGACGGCCCCGCGCGCGTCGCCCGGCGAGCGCACGCCCGCCGGATATGCGACGGCGCCGATCCCGGCCGCCGCTTCCTCGGCGATCGTGGGGTCGGGGTTCGTGCCGTCGATCGCCACGCCGTTATCCGCGATCACGACCTTGGCGCCGCGCGCGGCTAGGTCCTTGGCGATCGCAAATCCGATCCCGCGCGCGCCCCCGGTCACCAGGGCGACGCGGCCCTCGAGCCGCGAAATGTCGTCTGCCGCGTTCATTTTTCTCCGATCAGCCGGGCTTTCTCGGCCTCAGTGTAGAACGGATCGGCGTGGCAGTCCTCCGCGCGCACGCCGAGTTTCTTCAGGACTTCGACGCAGGATTCGACCATCACCGGAGGCCCCGCGAGATAGGCCTTGGCCCCGTCGAGATCGTCGAAATCCTTGAGCAGCGCATCCTCCAAATAGCCGGTGCGCCGCCCTGTCTCAGCAGCCGGCTCCGAGAGCACGGGCGTGAACCCAAGATTGGGGTGGCGGACCTCAAGACTCTCGAAATGCGCCTCCAAATAAATGTCCCGCTCCTCGCGCACCCCGAGATAGAGGTGGATCGGCTGGCGCGCGCCGGAGGCCAGCGCCTCTTCCAGGATCGACTTGATCGGCGCGAGGCCGGAGCCCCCGGCGAGCGCGACGATCGGCCCTCGATGCCGTGCCCGGTAGTAGCAGAAGCCGTAGGGGCCCTCGAGGCGCACCGCATTCCCGAGCGCGAGCCCCGCTTCGACGAAATGGCTGACCGCGCCTTGCTCGACGGCGCGGATGTGGAATTCCAACATGTCCTCGCCCGGCCGGTTCGCCATCGAGTAGTCCCGCACCGGCTGGCCCGGAAAGGTCACTTCGGCGTATTGCCCGGCCGAGAAGTCGAAGGGCCCGCCCGCCTCGATCCGAAGGCGGACCCGCATCGTGTCGTGGGTCAGCCTGTCGAGTTGGGCCACGCGGCAGGCGAGAACGCGGTGGGGATGGGCGGCGACCTCGTCCTCCTCAATATAGGCGAGTTCGCAGTCGCTCCAGGGGACCGACCGGCAGGCGAGGATGAGGCCCGCCTTCGCCTCTTCGGGCGTGAGCGCGAACTCCGAATAGGGCGCCATCTGGACCTCGCCCGCGAACAGGTGCGACTTGCAGCTGCCGCAATTGCCGGCCCGGCAGCCATGGGGATAGGGCCGGCCCTCGGCGAGCGCGGCCTCGAGAATCGTCGCGCCCGCCTCGACCAAAAGCGGTGCCTGCCATTGCCGCACGACCACCTTGAACGCCATCAAACCGCCACCGGTCACGTCTCCGTCGCCATATTCTTCTCGCTGATCGGGCAAATTTCAACGGAGATGACGAGGCAGGAGGGCGCACGGGCCTCACAAAGAAGAGCTTGAGTGGCGTGCCGATATAAGAACAATCTCTGGGAATATCGGGCACAGCTGAAGGAAGCCGGATCATGAGCGAGCGCATCGTCATCGCCCCCAAATCGGCCGAGGCCGTGATCGTGAAGCGAGGACAGACGCTTCGGGTGACGGATATCGAGGGCCAGCAGGTCGCCGATTTCGTCTGCTTCAACGAAACCGATCACGCCGAGTATTTCTCGCAAGCCAAGACGCGGATCAACAATTGGAGCGCGCGGATCGCGCAAGGCGGCCTGCTGTACTCGAATCTCAACAACGTCATGTTCGAAATCACCACCGACAAGGTGGGCGTGCACGACCTGCTCTTCCCCCCCTGCAACCGCTTCATCTACAAGAAGATCTTCAATGACGACCGCACCGGCTGTCTCGAGCATCTCACGAGCGCGCTCGAAGTCCACGGCATCGGCATCGGCGAAATTCCCGATCCCTTCAATCTGTTCATGAACACCTCGCTTGCCGAGGACCAGGCGCTTCGGATTCACCTCCCCGTTTCGAAGGCGGACGACTATACCGAACTCACGGCGCGCATGGACTGTCTCGTCGCCGTCAGCTCCTGCGCCGATGATCTCGACGACTGCAACGGCGGGCGCTGCACCCCAATCGGGATCGAGGTCGTGTAGGACGCGCCTTCGCAGCCTCACATCGCGAGCAGCCGGCCGAAGCCTTCGATCGGGCGCCCGTAACCCAAGAGCCGCAGGGCGTGCCAGGCCATCGCCTGATTGCTCGTGATCACGGGCTTGCCCGTTTCGGCCTCGAGCGGCGCGATCGCATCCAACGCGCGAAGCGCCGTGCAGGAGATGAAGATCGCTTGCGTCCCGGGTGAGTCGAGCGCACGCGCCGCCTCCAGGATCGAGCGCGGCGTCACCCGGGCGATCTCACCGTCCCGCTTGAGCTCGAAGCTTCCGAACGCCGCGATCTCGCAGCCCCGCGCCTCGAGATACGCGGCGATCGGGCGGTTGACGTCTTCGATATAAGGCGTCAGCACGGCGATCCGGCTGACGGCCAATCGCTCAAAGGCGGCGAGCGCGCCCGTGATCGGGGTCGTGCATGGGATGCCGGGGCGCGCCTTGCGCAAGGAGTCGAAAACGCGTTCCTCCCCGATCAGGACGCTTCCCGAGGTGCAGCCATAGGCGAAGACGTCGATCCGGCCTTCGGGCAGGATGAGCCGAGCGGCGCCTTCGAGGCCCGCCTCCATCGCGCTCAGACTCTCGACCGTCACCGTATCCGCGTTCGTGATGCGGCTGACATAGAGCGCGAGGTCATCGTCCGGCAGGAGGCGGCGCCAATCCTGCTCGATCACCTGGTCGGACGAGAGCGCGATCAGGCCGATGCGGCCCTTCGCGCCCAGGCCCTCGTCGAGTTCCGCGGGCGCATGCGCAATCGCGACACGCGCGCCCTCCGCCTTCGCCGCCGTCATGGCCTCATCGCCCCGCCGCCGCATAGAGATCGAGCGGCGCCTTGGACAACGGCTCGGCGCCCCGCTCGGTGACGAGGCTCGTCCGCCCAAGGGTCGAAGCCAAGCCCCGTTCGCTGTCGAAGATGATCATATGACAGAAGAAGATCATACCCGGTTCCGCTTCGACGGGGTTGCCGTGATAGAGCATCGGCCAATCCATCCAAGTCGGCGCGAAGGTCGCGCCCAGGGAATAGCCGCAGGCGTTCAGGCGGTGGGCGCGATAGCCCGCCCCGTCCATGACCCGCGCGTGGGCATCGAACGCCTCGCCCACGGGCCGGCCGGGCTTGAGCGCGTCCTCCACGGCGATGAGAGCCTCCACCGCGACCCCGTGCATCTCCGCCTGGCGCGCCGGAAGCTTGCCCAGGCGAAGCGTGCGCATCATCGCGACATGGTAATGCCGGTAGGCCGCAGCCCATTCGAGAGTCAGCTGATCGTCGGGCTCGAGATGCCGTCGCCCCGAGAAATAGCGGCAGAGCAGCGCGCCCGGCCCTGAACCGATGATGAACTCGTTGCCCGGATAATCGCCCCCTCCCTTGAAAATCTCCCCCTGCATCGCCGCCAGGATGTCGCCCTCGAAGGCGCCGGGCAGACAGAGCCGCTCGGCCTCCGCGAGCGCGATATCCGCGAGCTCGGCCGCCTTGCGGACATAGGCGATCTCGGCCTCGCTTTTCACCACGCGCAAGGCGCTCACGAGCTCGGAGGCGTCGACGAGGATGCAGAAGCCCTCGAGCGCGGCATCCAATCGCTTGCCGCTCCTGGCCGTCAGGCCGTAGGCCTCATATTCGACGCCGAGCCGTTTGCCCCGGCAGCCCTGCCGGGCGAGGATGTCCTTGAGCTCGTCCGCCGGGTTCGCGCCGGGGCCATCGGTCCAGATGCGGATATCCCCGATCACCGAGGTCGCCTGCGCCTGCCTCAAGTCCGGCGCGCGCGTCAGCAGCGTGATCCGCCCGTCGGCGCCCAGATAGAGGCATTGAAAGAAGACATAGCCGAAGCTGTCATAGCCCGTGAGGTAATACATGCTCTCCTGACGAAAGAGCAGCAGCCCGTCGAGCCCTTCTTGGGCCATGGCAGCGCAGGCGCGGGCTCGGCGCGCCGCAAGCTCCTGGGTCGAAAAATGCAGCGCCATGATCGCCATGCTCCTTAAACCCGACCGCCTCGCCCGCGGCAATCCTAGCGCAAACCCCTGGCACGCGTCCTTAACCCTTAAGCCACGCCGCCTTTGAGTCCTTCGGCAAGCCTCATCCGGCCGGCCGCGCGCCGCCTTTATCACGAGCTTCTTTTGCCCTATCATGGCCGCCGATCCGCCGCCGGGCCCCGGCTCGGACGGATGGACAAAAAGAGAGCGAGCAAGCTTAAAGCCCACCCTCCGAGGCGAGGTAAGCCGAGGGCGGGTGTAAAGGCCCGGCTCGAAAAAGGGAGATAACGGACATGGTAGAAATTTCTGTAAGGCGTGGTGTGGCCTGCGGCTTTCTGGCCGCGGCCCTCGCCCTGGGCGGCAGCCTCGCGGCGAAGCCGGCCAAGGCCGACGGAACCTTCATCTGGGGGATGCCGGCGGATCACAGCATTCTCGATCCGCACGTCACCTGCGGGTGGATGGCGAAGTTCGTCAACTATCAAATCTACGAGGGCCTGGTCGAGATCGACCTCACGAGCTCCGAATGGCCGACCAAGCTCAAAGGGCAGCTCGCCGAGTCCTGGGAGATTTCGGACGACGGAACCGAGTACACCTTCCACTTGCGCGCAGGCGTCACGTTCCACGACGGCACCGAGATGAACGCCGACGCCGTCAAGTACAACTACGACCGGTTCCTCGACCCCGACGCACCGCATTTCAACGAAACCGCCCATGCCTATATGGACTTCATCAGGGTCATCGGTGACGTCAAGTCGGTCGAGGTGGTCGATGACATGACCATCAAGGTCACGCTCAATTCGCCGAACTACGAGTTCCTGCGCACGGGCATGGAGGACTGCCCGCAGATGTACATCATCAGCCCCACGGCCCTTCAGACCTACGGCGATGATGGCATCCCGCTCCATCCGATCGGCACCGGAAAATTCAAGTTCGTCGAGCGCGAGGCGAGTGTCTCCACGACGCTCGTGCGTAACGAGGACTATTGGGGCGAGAAGCCGGAGATCGACCGCATCATTTTCCGCATTCTCGAGGACCCGCCGACGCGCGTGAACGCGCTTCGTGCCGGTGAAGCCCATGCCATCCAGGATCCGCCTTGGGACGAGATCCAGGGCCTGGAGGACGACGGTTTCGTCATCACGAAGAACGATAACGCGCCGACGATCTGGTACCTCAGCTTCAACATGAACAGCCCGAAGATGCAGGACGTGCGCATACGTCAGGCGATCAACTACGCGATCGACAAGGAGGGCATCGTCGAACGCATCCTCCAGGGCTACGGGCGCCCGGCCTACGGCATGTTGAACGCCGGCACCTACGCCCATGATCCGGATTTCGTGAGCTACACCTACGATCCGGACAAGGCCAGGGCGTTGCTCAAGGAAGCGGGCTATGACGAAGACAACCGGCTTTCTCTCGAATTCGACGTCATGATTTATGGCACGGGAGAACTGACCGAGAAGTGGATCCAGCGGGATCTCAAGAAGGTCGGTATCGATCTCAACCTGAACATGATGGAGTGGCTCGCCTATCTCGATGCCTGGGTTCCCGGCATGACGGACGATGTCGACCTGAACGAGATGGTCTGGGGCGAGCAGACACCGCGCTGGACCGCGTTCGGCTATCGCTGCGACCGCGTGCCGCCGCACGGCAACAACATCGGCTGGTACTGCAATGAGAAGGTCGACAAGATCCTCCAGCAAGCGCTCGAGACCCGCGACGAGGCCGAGCGGGCCGCGCTCTACCAGCAGGCGGACGCGATGGCGATGATGGAGGACGCGCCGAACGCGCCGATCTATCACTATTACAATCCGATCGTGCTGAACCCGTCGGTCAAGGGCTATGTGAACGCCCCGGCAAACTGGTGGGATCTCTCGACGGTCCGGATCGAGGAGTAATCCGCCTTCAAAGGACGTATAGGGAGGCGTTCGCCAGCGTAAGCTCGATGGCGAACGCCTCCCTGTTTTCTTCGTCCTCAGACAGTTCTGCCGTGCTGAACGGCCCGCGCCGGCCGGTCGATCACCGTTAGGCTTTCTCCGCAATGACTCGCTTCATCGTCGGCAGGCTGCTCCTGGTTGTCCCCGTTCTTATCGGGGTGTCGATCATCGTCTTTCTGCTCGTCCAGCTCGCGCCGGGCGACGTCACCTCGACCCTCCTGGGTCCGATGGGGTCCGAGAGCGCCAAGGAAGTGTTGCGGGTGAAAATGGGGCTCGACAAGCCCTTGCCCATCCAATACGCCAAATGGCTCGGCCAGATTCTGCAGGGCGACCTCGGCACCTCCTGGGTGCATAAACGCCCGGTCACCGACATCGTGCTGCCCAAGTTCGCCACCACGGCGCTGCTCGCGGGCACGGCCGCGCTCTTGGCCTATCTCATCGGCTTCCTGTCCGGCATTTTCGCCGCGGCCAAGGCCTACAGGGCCCACGACCGGGTGGCCATGGCGTTCATTCTGATCCTGGGCAGCACGCCGCTCTACTGGCTCGGACTCATCCTCGTTTTACTCTTCTCGCTCACCTGGCGGCTGCTCCCGGCGACCGGCATGGCGAGCTTCATCGGCGGCGGCGGGGTGCTCGACGTGCTCGAGCATCTGATCCTGCCCGCGGTCACGGCGTCTTTGCCATCGGCCGCGATCATCGCGCGCATGACGCGCGCCACCATGATCGAAACCCTGAGTCAAAACTACATCCGCGTCGCGCGCGCCAAGGGCATCCGGCGCGGGGTCATCTTGCGCAAGCACGCGCTTCGAAATGCGCTTCCTCCGATCGTGACCGTCTCGGGCATGGAGCTTGGCTATCTCTTGGGCGGCGTCGTGTTCGTCGAAGTCGTCTTCGCGTGGCCGGGGCTCGGCTTTCAGCTCTACAACTCGATCATCGGGCGCGACATCCCGATCGTTCAAGGAGCCGTGATCCTGATTGCCCTGGCCTTTGTCCTGATCAACCTCTTCGCCGACGTGCTCAACGCCTATCTCGATCCCCGCACGCGCACAGCGGAAGGAGCGCGTGAGAGTTGACGACGCTCTCGCCGACACCCGATCTCGCCACGAGCGCGCCGGCGTCGCGTTTCGGCGTCTTCTTGCGCAGGCTGAAGTCGGCCTGCCAAACCTATGCCAAGGATCCCGCCTCGCTCGCGGCCCTGAGTTTTCTCCTGCTGGTCGCCATCGTGGCGATCTTCGCGCCTTATGTGGCGCCCTACGATCCCCACGAGATGATCGGTTGGCGCAACTCGCTGCCCGGCGAAGACGGCTTGTTTCTGGGCGCCGACGGCGACGGGCGGGACGTGCTCTCGCGTCTGATCTGGGGGGGGCGGGTCTCGCTGCTGACAGGCGTCGTGCCGACCCTGCTTTCCATGGTCGTGAGTCTCCTGATCGGGGTCACGGCGGCCTATATCGGCGGCTGGCTCGATCAGATCGTCATGCGCATCCTCGACATGTTCTTCGCTTTTCCGATCGTGCTGATGGCCACCGTGGTCGCCGGTATTCTCAATCCCGGCCTGTTCACCATTTGCATCGCGATCTTCATCGCGCTGCTTCCCTACATCACGCGCCTCGTGCGCACGACGACGCTCCAGGTCAAGCGTCAGCCTTATATCGAGGCGGCGCGCGCCGGGGGCGCGAGCAACTGGGCCATCGCGTCGCGCTATGTCTTTCCCAACGTGGTCGCGCCCTCGATCGTCTACACGACGACGCTCATGGGCCTGATGGTGGTCCTGGGCTCGGCCTTGAGCTTTCTGGGCCTCGGGGTCCAGCCGCCGGAGGCCGATTGGGGCACGATGGTTTCGGAAGGCCGTTCGGTCTTGAGGAAGGCGCCGCATGTGACGATCTTTCCGGGCCTCGCGATCGTCATGACGGCGCTCGCCTTCGGCTTCATCGGCGACGGGCTGCGTGACGCCCTCGATCCGCGCGCGCGCCGGCGCTAGAAGGCCTTGAGAATCGCGTCATGACCGAACCGCTCCTTCGCGTCGAACGGCTCAAGACCTATTTCCGTCTGCGCTCCGGCGTGCTCAAG
>JAPUJA010000156.1 GCA_027296525.1 Pseudomonadota bacterium
CCGCGATTTCGGTCGGATCCGTGAAACGAGAGCCCGACGGTTGGTGCCTCCTCATGGCGTTTCCTCGATCTTTGGACGGTTCCCGGCGCTCCCGGGCTCATGCTTGGAATCGGTGTATCGGTTCGGATCCTTCGAGCTTGCGAGGCCCGGCCGCACATTCTCCGGTTCACGGAACCTCCGGTTCACGGAACGACGCCCATTCTCAATTTTCTGCCTTTCGGTACTGGATCGAATGTCCCATAATCAAAGCACCTTTAGCCTGATCGAAGGCAACCAAGACGGTCGAAGCTAACTTTGAGGATCATCGAACTAATCTTTAATCTAACGGGATGTTCATTAAAGTGGGATCGCGTTAAGCTTCGAGGAACTAAGGGGTTCCGCGTACCCATGCCGAGCGTCAAGGGAGGTCCACCATGAACCGAAACAAATTGCGGGCAAACCGCTCGCCTTTCCGTCCGACCCGCCGACAGGCGCTCCAGGGTCTTGGTGCTCTGGGGCTGGGCGCCGCCTCACTGCCCTTGGCCCGTCGCCGGGCGGGCGCCGCGGCGCCCCTCGTGGTCTTCGCGTGGGAAGGTTACGAATTCCCCGAAGTGCATCCGGCGTTCGTCGAAAAATACGGCGATTCGCCGGGGTTCTCGCTCTATAGCGGCGTCGAGGAAGCCTTCGCCAAGTTGCGCGCGGGCTTCAGCCCGGATGTCGGGATCGCGGGCCTCGAGTCGCTCATCGACTGGCGCAAAGCGGGATACATGGCGCCGCTTGACATGTCGCGGATCCCCAACGCCGCCGGCGTCTTTGACAAACTGAGGACGACGAAGGGCGCGGTGGATGAGGACGGCACCCAATGGGCGCTTCCCTATGCCTGGGGCACCGCGTCGGTCATCTACCGTACCGACCTCGCGCCCGAATATGTCGGGCGGAACACCTGGGAGATCCTCTGGGATCCCAAATACGAGGGCAAGATATCGACCACCAATTCGGGCGTGCAGGTTGTGGTCCCGGCGGCCCTCCTGCTCGGCATCTCCGATCCGTTCAACATGAACGATGATGAGCTCGCCCGCGTTCGCGCGAAGATCGCCGAGCAACGGCTGCTGGTCCGAACCTATTGGGACGATTTCTCCTCGCTCCAGCAGACCATCGCCTCGGGCGAGGTCGTCGCGGCCTATGGCTACAGTGATTCCTATCTCGCGCTCAAGGATGAGGGGGTGCCCGTCGCCTACATGAACCCCGACGAGGGAATGCTCTCCTGGATCGACTTCGTGGTTTTGATGACCGGCGGAACGGCGCCGCTCGAGATTCGTTACGACTATATCGACGCGGCTCTTGCTCCGGAATCGGGGCTGTTCTTCATCGAGGACTATGGCTGGGGTTCGGCGAACCGCGAGGCCTACGCGCTCGCCGATCCGGAGGCCATCGCCGCCCAGGGTTATGACGATCCCGAAAAGGTTCTTGAGTCCACGGTCGTTCTGAGCCCGATGCCGCCCGCCACGACCGAGAAGATCGCGATTATGGTCGAGGAGGTGAAGGCGGGATTTTAGGCCCCGCCTGGAGGACCTTCCAACGGATGAGCGGGGCTCCGAGGGAGTCGTTCGGGGCCCCGCGAAACCTGTCCAAGAAGATCAGGGAGATCGGTAGGCAGCGCCATGAATTCGACGCAGGACGCTCGGCCCGCGACGGGTGAGCCCCAACCCGTCTTCATGTACGGCCACCTCTCGACCTTCCTCGGGGTCCCGCGGCTCGCCGATCTCGATGCCTCGAAGGCCGACCTCGTCGTGCAGGGCATCCCCTTCGACCTCGGGACCCAGGGCCGACCCGGAACCCGCTACGGCCCGACGGCGATCCGCACGACCTCGGTCCACCTGGCGTGGGAGGAAACGCGCTGGCCCTGGGAATTCAAGCTCTTCGATGAATTGACCGTCGAGGACGCCGGCGATGTTGCGTTCACGACGGGAATGCCCGGGAGGATGGTCGATGAGGTGATGCGGCGAACGGGCTCGATCCTCGCCGCCGGCAAGCGCGTCATGAGCTTCGGCGGGGATCACTACGTCACCCTGCCTCTCCTGCGCGCCCATCACGAACATCACGGCACGCTCTCGCTTCTTCACTTCGACGCGCACACGGATACCGATCCGGGCGAGGATTACGATCATGGAACGATGTTCCATCATGCGGTCAAGGAAGGGCTCATCGATCCGTCGCGGTCCGTGCAGGTTGGCATCCGCACCGATTACGAGCGAAAGGACTACCCTTTCACGGTCCTCGATGCCGACTGGGTGGTCAATCACGGTCCCCGGAAAGCGGCGGAGCGGATCAAGGAGGTTCTCGGCGGTCACGCCGTCTATATGACCTTCGATATCGACTGCCTCGACCCGTCCTGCGCCCCGGGCACCGGCACGCCGGTCGTTGGAGGCCCATCGACGAACGCCGTGCTGCAAACCGTGCGTGACTTGATCGATCTGGACATCGTGGGGCTCGACCTCGTGGAAGTGAGCCCCCCGTATGACACCGCCGACATCACGGCGCTGGCGGGCGCATCCATCTGTCTGGAGTTTCTCTACGTCTTGGCTGAGCGGAAGCGGCAGGGACTGTTGCGATGAATCGAAGGAAGCGGCTGTTCGACCTTCGGCAACCAAGCAAAACCAACAAAATCCTTCAGGGTGTCCATATCGCCCCGTACAGGACGACCGTGGCCTGCCCGAGGTGCGCTGTGCGCTTCTTCCTTGGTACCGGCCCCCCAAACCGCGGCCCAGCGGATGGATAAGGGCCCTCCGCAGACGACTTAAGGTGTGGATAGCTTTGGCAAGCCGAGGTGCGGAACTCAAACGCAGAAGACGCAATTCGGCAATTCATAACGACCGCCATGCTCGACATCGAGTGTGACGATCTTCGAGCGTCGAGAACGCATCTTTGTTTTCCTGAAAAAGCGTCAGCAGTCGTCTCGCCGCTATGAGGGCTGCGCGAATGTAATCCTGCTGCTCCGAAAAATCACCCAACGCATCAAGAATAGGGACGTTCAGCCTCACTACAGCCGACTTCGCCGTCTGTGTTGCCTCGTAGCAAAGGATCGGGGATTGGGCCTCACTCCAAGATAAATTCTGGATCGTGGGCTTTACCACGGAGACGATGATGAAACGCATTCGTTGACATAAGGGAGGCATAAGATGAAGAAGACGCCATTCCATGAGGTTGGTCTTGAGCACGGCGCCCAGATGATCGAGCTTTTTGGCTACTACCTTCCCTGGGAGTACTCATCCGGGCACGAGAAAGAGCATCTGGCTACCCGGCATGCGGCGAGCCTTTGCGACCTCGACTACATGGGCGAGTTCCTTATCGAGGGCACCGATGCGCTGGCATTCATCCAGAAACTCATGACCAACGACTACAGTAAAAAGAGCGTCGGCTCGATCCAATATACCGCGATGTGCGACACCGACGGCAACATGATCGACGACGGCACCGTATGGCGCCTTGGCGAGCGCAAGTACATGTTGGTGAGCGGCGCCGAGGACGACTTCGCCTGGATCGAAAAGAGCGTCGACGGATTCGATGTCGCCATTCAGAACATTACATCGGAACACACGACCCTCGCTCTCCAAGGCCCGAAGACGCCGGAGATATTGAGTAAGGTAACCAACTACAAACTTGAGACCATCGCATACTACCGGTTCGTTGAGGCGAAGGTTGCCGGCGTTGATTGCCTCCTCGCGCGGATGGGCTATACAGGCGAGTTCGGCTATGAGGCCCACTTCCACCCGCGGCACGGACGGAAGATCTGGTCCGAGATCATGACGGCCGGCGCAGACGTGGGTATCGTGCCCTGTGGCCAGGCCGCGCTGGAAAGCCTGCGCCAGGAGGCCGGTTACCTTCTTGTCGGTAATGAGCACGACACAAACACCAATCCACTCGAGGCGGGAATCGGCTTTGTGGTCAAACTCCACAAGCCTGACTTCAACGGTAAACAGGCGCTGATGGAGATCGCCGAGCGTGGTGTCCGACGCCGGATCGTTTGGTTCGATATCCCCTCCGGGGCGGTTGCGAAGACCGGAGATTCAATTCTCGTCGCGAACAAGAACGTCGGGCAGGTAACCAGCGGCTCCTACTCGCCGGGGCGCAAACGTGGCACGGCAGTGGGCTACGTCGATCCAGAGCACACGATCCCGGGCCTCACGGTCACCATCGAGAGCGAAGGGAAGCACCACGACGCCAGGCTCTCGGTAATGCCGCTCTACGATCCGGGCGACACCCTAACGCGTGCCGTGCCTTGTCACAAAATTTGATGCGGCAGCTCAGGTGGCCGGTCTTGGTCTTGAACCCGAAAACTGATCCGGATCGAAGGTAACTTTTTTGGGCACTCTAAGGAAGTGATAGGAGAAGTGCCATGAAACGGCGTGCCGTTCACAGTCTGCTCGACGCCTTCGGGGAATCCGTAATCGTGGCTTCTGCCGTTGGGCGCCGGCTGTCCCTCCTTTTTATTCTGTCCGCCGCGGAAATCCTAAAGATTCTGCGGCCTGCGCCCAATCATGCGAAACTGTATACGCGTACGGTCGAGGGCTGCATACCGGTTAAGCGAGTACTACTCTGGGAAAGATCACGTTGAGAAGGATCTGACCAGGGCACTTCTTTGGCTTCGCTTGGCAGTGTTCTTTTTTGAGCCGGCATTGCCTGGGCGGCGAATCGATTAGGGAGCAAACCATGAGCACTGCTGATCGGATCGAAGCCTACCTGCAAGGTTGGATCAAAGGCGATTCCGCGCTTCTCTTGGCTGAGACCGCCGACGGCTACTACTTCGACGATCCCAATCGCGGCAGGATCGCCAAGGCCGACTTCGAAGCCTATGTCGACGAAATCAAGGCGGAGGCCGACGGGTTCCGGGGCGATCGGTCGTTCGAGAACTTCGAGGACCTTTCCGAGATCGTCACCAAGGAACAAGACGACGGCACCGTGACCGTCTGGTTCTGGTGGGCGATTACCGGCACGCCGATCGAGGGCGCGAGCCTGGTCAAGGTCGGCAAGGCGGGTGTGCTCTCGGAGACCATCTGCTACTATGGCAGATCGGACTACGGCAAGGGGGCGGAATAACCTGTGCCTACCGAAAATTCGATCCACCCCAGAAATCGCACGGGTTCAGGCGCCCGATAAGCGGCGTT
>JAPUJA010000157.1 GCA_027296525.1 Pseudomonadota bacterium
CGCGTCCAGCTGATTCACAACCGGACCGGCGTCTATATCGCCATGGTGCATATCCTGCTGCCGTTCATGGTTCTCCCCATCTACAGCGTCATGAAGGGCATTTCGCCAACCCATATGAAGGCCGCCGCTTCGCTCGGCGCGGGGCCCGTGCGCGCCTTCCTCAAGATCTATCTCCCCCAGACGACTCCGGGCGTCGGCGCGGGCTGCCTGCTCGTCTTCATCCTCTCGCTCGGCTACTACATCACGCCCGCGCTCGTGGGTGGGCCAAAGGACCAGATGCTGAGCTACTTCATCGCCTTCTTTACGAACGAGACGCTGAACTGGGGTATGGCGGCGGCTCTGAGCGTGATTCTGCTTGCGCTCGCTCTCGCGTTGTTCGGGGTTTATAACCGCCTGGTCGGCATCGACCGGCTGAGGATGAACTAGGCGATGGCGCTGCCGCCCTACGCCACGCGCGGTCAACGCGCGAGCCATTATGCGCTGCTCGTCTTCTGCACGCTGACCTTCCTCTTTTTGATCCTGCCGATCCTCGTAATCATACCGCTGTCCTTCAACACCGAGCCCTATTTCACCTATCCCATGCCGGGCTTCTCGTTGCGCTGGTACGAGGACTTCTTCGCCAATCCACAATGGATGCTGGGTCTCAAGAACAGCATCATCGTCGGAATCTTCGCGACCCTGATCGCCACCGTGCTCGGCACGCTCGCCGCTCTGGGATTCAATCAAGCGAATTTCCCGTTCAAGCGGCTGGTGCTTGCCGTGTTGATCTCCCCGATCATCGTCCCGATCGTGATCACCGCCGTGGGCATGTTCTACTTCTACGCCCGGATCGGACTCGTGAGCACCCTCTCCGGGCTGATCTTCGCCCACGCGGCGCTTGGCGCCCCCTTCGTCCTGTTGACGGTGACGGCGACCCTCATCGGCTTCGACCAAAACCTCGCCCGCGCCGGGGCGAGCCTGGGCGCCAGCCCCACCCGCGTCTTCTTCAAGATTACATTCCCGCTCATCCTTCCGGGCGTGGTCTCGGGAGCGTTGTTCGCCTTCGTCACCTCCTGGGACGAAGTGGTCGTCGCCCTCTTTCTCGCGAGCCCGGCGCAGCACACCCTGCCCCGGCGCATGTGGAGCGGCATCCGCGAGATGATAAGCCCGACCATCATGGCCGCGGCGACGATGTTGATCTTTCTCTCGATACTCCTGATGGCCGCCATGGAGATGTTGCGCCGGCGGAGCCAGCGCCTGCGCGGCATCCGGCCCTAGCCTTAAGGGGAGAGTCCCGCCAGGTCGTCGGGCGTATCGATATCGAGCAGGACGCCGGCATCACCCATCGCGATCTCATAGACCTGATCGCGATGCTTCTCGATCAGCCCGCGCGCGCCCCGATCGCCCGTGAGCCGCTCCATTTCACCGAAAAACGCCTTCGCCCACAGCACGGGATTGCCGCGCCGGCCCCGATAGGTGGGAACCCCGATCGCCCGCCCCTGGTCCGGCGCGAACGCCGCGACCAAGCGGGTGACGTGCGCACTCGTCACCTTCGGCATGTCGCCGAGCGCGATCAGAACCGCGTCCACATCCGAAGGCAAGGCCGCGATCCCCACCTTGACGCTCGTGCTGACGCCTTCGCCGTGCGCGGGATTGACGACGACGATCACCGGCTCGTCTTCGAGCGCCTCTTTCACGCGCTCCGCTTCGTGACCGACGACCACAATCAAAGGATCCAATCCGCTCTCGAGCAACCGGCGGGCGATGGCCGCGATCATGGACCTCTTCCCGATCCGCCGCAGAAGCTTGTTCTCGCCCTTCATGCGCCGAGCCCGGCCCGCGGCCAGCAACACGCCGGCCACCCGCGCCTCTCGGCTCATCGGGCTCCGGCTCCGGCGCGCCCGGCCAAAGCGCCCGGTTGCCGCCGCGCTTGGGTCATTTCCGCGATGATCGAGACAGCGATCTCGGCAGGCGAGCGCGCGCCGATGGCGAGCCCGACGGGACCGTGGATCCTTTTGAAATCCGCGTCCGTGAACCCGGCCTCGCGCAGGCGCTCGCGCCGCGCGGCTTGCGTCCGTTCGCTCCCCAACGCGCCGATATAGAAGGCGTCGCTCCTCAGCGCCGCGTCGAGCGCCGGATCGTCGAGCTTCGGGTCGTGGCCGAGCGTCACGATCGCCGTCCGGTGATCGGGCTCGAGGCGGGCGAGCGCCTCGCCCGGCCACTCGCGCATGATCGCGACGCCGGGAAAGCGCTCATCCGAGGCGAAGGCCTGACGCGGATCGATGAGGGTGACCGCATAGCCCGCGACCGTCGCCATCGCGACCAGCGGCTGCGCGATATGCACCGCGCCGACGACGGCGAGTCTTAAGGGCGGAGAGTGAACATGGATGAAGACGGGACCTTCCTCGGTCTCGATCGTCCGGCTCGAATCCTGCTCGATGGCGCGCAACGCCGCTTCCCGAAGCGTTGCGCTCAATGCCAGCCCGCCCATCTCGTCGCTCGGGCCGAGGAGGCTTTGCTCGCCCGATTGGAGATTGGTCAAAATCGCGACGGAGCGCTTTGCCGCGCGCTCGCTCAGCAAGCGGGCGAAAACCTCCGCGCGCATGGCCTAGCCCTCCTCGATCTTCTCCACGAAGATGCGGACCGTGTCGCCACAGGCGAGGCCCACTTCCCAGGCCTGTTCGTTCGTGACCCCGAATTCGAGGAGCCGCGTGCCGCCTTTCTCGATGATCTCGAGCGCTTCGCTGATGACCGCGCCTTCGACGCAACCGCCCGACACCGAGCCCACGAACGCGCCATCGTCGGAAACCGCGAGCTGGCTGCCGACCGGGCGCGGGCTCGATCCCCAGGTCGTCACCACCGTGGCAAGCACCACCTTCTTTCCCGCTTGACGCCACCTTGCGGCGCGCGCGAGCACACCATCCTCGACAGGCGCCTTATGCACAGATCCAACCATCACACCAATCCAACCCCCGATGCGCCGTGAATGTCCTGATATTTCGAGGCCGCGGCCACCGCGCGGCCCGCGAGCACGCCGACCAGATGCGCCCGATATTCGGAACTCGCGTGGATGTCATCGTTCAGATCGTCCGCGCCCAGGGAAATCCCTCTGACGGCGTCGGGGGCGAAATCCGCCTCGAGCGTCCGCTCCATCTCGGGCACACGAAAGACGCAAGCGCCCGCGCCTGTCACCGCGACCCGCACGCCGCACGCCGTCTGCGCCACCATCACCCCGACGATGGCGAAACGGGACGCCGGGTGTGGAAACTTCATATAGGCCGCCTTCTCCGGCTTTGGAAAGTGAACAGCCGTGACGATCTCTCCCTCCTCGAGCGCGGTCTCGAAGAGGCTCGTGAAGAACGCATCGGCCTCGATCGCCCGCCTGTTCGTCTCGACCGTCACGCCGAGCCCCACGACCGCCGCCGGGTAATCGACCGCCGGGTCGTTGTTCGCGATCGATCCGCCGAGCGTTCCCCGGTTCCGTACCTGCACATCGCCGATGAGCGCGGCGAGCGCGGTCAATGCTGGGATCGCCGTGGCCGTCTCGGCGACCTCCGCGTGCGGCACGAGCGCGCCCCGCGCAAGCCGTCCCCCTCCTCTGTGATCCCACTCAAGCCCTCGATCCCGCCAAGATCGATGAGGTCCGAAGGAGCCGACAGGCGGAGCTTCATGGCGGGAAGCAGCGTTTGCCCTCCCGCCAGGTAGCGTCCGTCCTCGGCTTCGGTCATGAGCGCCGCCGCCTCGTTCACCGAGCGCGGCCGATGGTAGACGAAATCATACATCGCGATGGCCCGCTGTCCGCCCGGCGCGGACCTCGAACAGTAGCCCGACCTTGCTACTCTTTCTCGACATATTTCCAGTACGTATCTTTCTTGGCGATCTTGCCGTCGCGGAACTCCCAGAGGTCGCAGCCGAGCCAGTCGATTTTTTCACCCGTCGTCGTCGTTCCCTGGACTCGCC
>JAPUJA010000158.1 GCA_027296525.1 Pseudomonadota bacterium
ATCTCGGCGAGGCCCGCCACGGAGCCGATCACGCTCGCGGCCTCGAGCGGCATGAGCACGATCTTTTGATTCGGCGCGCTGGCCACCGCCTGGAGCGCCTCGATATAGCGCTGAGCGACGAAGTAATTGACCGCCTGGATGTTTCCTTCGCCGATCGCGCGTGAAACCATCTCGGTTGCCTTGGCTTCGGCCTGGGCCTCGCGTTCGCGGGCCTCGGCGTCGCGGAACGCCTCCTCCTTTCGGCCCTCGGCCTGAAGGATGATCGACTGCTTCTCGCCCTCGGCTTTGAGGATCTCCGCTTGGCGCAGCCCTTCGGCCTCGAGAATGTTGGCCCGCTTGTCGCGCTCGGCCTTCATCTGGCGCGCCATTGCCTCGACCAACTCGTCCGGGGGCGAGATGTCCTTGATCTCGATGCGTGTGATCTTGACGCCCCAGGGGGAGGTCGCCCCGTCCACGACGGTGAGCAGCAGGGCGTTGATGCGGTCGCGCTGAGAAAGAAGCTCGTCGAGATCCATCGATCCCATCACGGTGCGCAGATTGGTCATGGTGAGATTGAGGATCGAGACTTGCAGCCGACGGACCTCGTAGGAAGCCTTGACCACATCGAGCACCTGATAGAACACCACCCCGTCCGCGGTGACCATCGCGTTGTCCTTGGTGATGACCTCTTGGGAAGGAACCTCCATCACCTGCTCCATGACATTCATTCTGGAGCCGATGCGGTCGATCAGCGGGACGATGACGTGGAAGCCGGGGCGGAGCGTCCGGATGTAGCGGCCGAAGCGCTCGACCGTGAGTTCGTGGCCCTGGCGCACGGTCTTCACCCCCATGAACACGATGGCGATCGCAAGACCGACGAAGACGATCACGAAAATTGCGAATGGCGTCATGAGCGGAAGACCTCCTTTGGCCGGTGGGTGGCGAAGACACCAAATACACGACCGGATGTGCTCGGTCGCCTGGGCGGCTCGTGACGATCGGGCGCGCGCCAGCCTTTGGTGCCACACCCTTTGGGGCTGTATTCAATCGCTTTTTTGGTTAATGATTGGTGAATATTCGTGCCGCCCCGAGGATCCTCGTCCGCCATTCCGAGGGCTTCGAGCCCGCCTGTGACGCGGGGAACGCGTCGATGACAATGCGTCGATGACAACGCGTCGATGACTTTGGAGGAAGGAAGCGATGGCAGCGCTGAGCGAGGAGAGGACGGCGCCGGCGGCGAGCGGTATCCGCGAGACGGTCCAGCGCTATTTCGACGGGCTCTATCACGGCCGCGGCTCGGACATCGCAGCCGCGTTCCACCCGAGCGCCATGATCGCCGGGATCATGAGCGCCTCGGGCGAATTCAGCGAGATGTCGCGAGACGACTTCATCCGCTTCGTCGACGAGCGGCCGGCCCCCGCGGACACGGGCGAGCCCTACGAGATGGATATCCTATCGGTCGAGATCACGGGCGAGATCGCCTCGGTGAAGGTCGTGGATCGGTGCCACGGGAAACGCTTCACCGATCATCTCCTGCTCATCAAGACCGGCGGGAGCTGGCGGATTTACGGCAAGCTCTGGCACGCGGATCCGGTTTAACCCAGGGCGCGCTCCTTAGGGCCGCGCCGGGCCGCCGTCGCCCCTTGGCGCCGTCTCAAAGTGATCGGAAACGGCTCTAGAGTTCGAGCCCGCCGATGTAATCCGAAAGGGCCTCGTGCGCCCGGTTCAGGGCTTCCTGCGCGTCCTCCATGGCGAGCAGGATCTTCTCGAGCTCGTCTTCCTGGGTGTTCAGCTTGGTCAGATAGCGTTTGTGAATATCGCTGTTCTGCGGCACGCGGACGAGGTTCTCGCGGATGCGCGCCTGCTCCTCGAAGATGCGCTGACGCTGCTGAACGAGCTCGTTCAGGCGGTGTTGATGGCGGTCCATCTCGCCCTTGAGCTCGGCCATCTTGCGAAACGCCCGGCGCAGCGGATCATCGAGCTCGCCGGTCTTGCCGTAAAACACGAATTGCTCGGTGGACATGGAGATGAGCTGCAGGCTCTGCAGCCGCGGCATCTCCAGCGTCACCTCGAGCGTCCCCTCGGTGCCCGCCTCGATGGCAAGCAGGATGCGGTAGGCGTCTTCCGTGAGCTCGACCTCATCCTCGGGCGGGCGCGTGAGAGTCCAGCCCGGCTGACGCGCCTGTTCGATCAGGATGGTGCGCTTCTCGCGCGCGGGTGCCTTGACCCGGTAGGTGGTGGTCTGTTCGTCGATCAGGGTGAGCTCGAGGAGCCCCTGGTGGATCTTTCCCTTGGCGATCCGCTGGAGGCCCTTGGCCTCGCGATCGATCCGCGTCTTCTGGTCGAGGGCGAAGCTGACGAGCCTCTCTTCGCCGGCCGGCAATGTGCCGAGCTGCGCGTCCCCGAGATAGGCGATCCCCTCGCCCGGTGAAACTTCGTAGAGGGTCAAAACGCCCGGCGGCAGGCCCGTCTCGGTGTCGTTGACGAGGCGCACCGAAGCCAGCGGGTGGCGCTCATGGGTGCCCGGCTGATAGAGCGCGACCCGTTCGGCCGGCACCTTGCGGTCGATGATGGGCACGAGCAGCGCGTGGCCATGCGGGACGCTCACCGGGTCGGGCAAGCGATAGACGACTTGCGTGGCCGCCTCCCGGGCGACGGCCGCGAGCAGGGGGCGCGGCGCGTCGGCGACCATCCCGAAGGCCTCGAAGCTCTCCATCGGCATCGCGGCGCTCAGGTCGCTTTTGGCCATTACGTCGGCCTCCTGATAGGCTCTTTCGAGCTCGGCATTCATGAGAAGCTGCGCTTCCATGCCGGCTCCTCCACTATAGGCGCCGGTGTCGCGCCGGGGGAGGATGCGGCCCAGGACCTCGACCGGAACCTCGGGCCGCTCGACATAGTAGGCCTCGTAGAGCGCCTGACGGAAGGTGACGGGATTTCCCGAGACGAGAGTGAGCTCGACGCCCTCCCAGTCCTGGCCGCTCATATTGTCGATCATCGCCCAGCCCTGCAGCCGCGCGCGCTCCTCACCGGAGGCGAGCACGGCCCGGTAGGAGCTCTTCCAGAGAGGCGCGCCGATCACGTAACCCACCGTGAGCGTTCGCCGGCCCGTGCCCACCGCTTCGATGAGAAGGTTGCGACGGTCCTGGGCCCGGTGGCTCGCCATGGTGGTGAGCGCCTCGTTGATCGCCGCCGTGAGCTCGGCGTCGAGGAAGACGATCGAATCGGCTTCCTCGAGGATGAATTGCTTGAGGCCCCCATCCGTGACCAGGCTCACCCGGTGCCGCATCATGCTCCCCAAGCCATCGGGCAGCTGGATGACTTCGGCGACGACGCCAAGCAGGCGGCCTTCCATCCGGTTCGTGCCGGTGATGCGAATGTCTTCGCCGCGCAGATGATTGAGAAGCGCCGCGGGTGAGGCGAGCGCCTCGGGGCCGAAGG
>JAPUJA010000159.1 GCA_027296525.1 Pseudomonadota bacterium
GCCTCGTCGGAGACGGCGACGATCCGTTCGACTCCTTTCAGAATCACCTCGAGCGCCTCTTCGTTCGGCTCGCGCACGGCGAGCCCGCCGGCGAAGGTATCGGAGGAATTGGTCGAGACCGGGCGGCCCTGCTCGAAGGAAAGGGCGTAGCAGTTCGCCTTCTCCGAGACGACGCCGACGATCCGGGTCTTGCGCCTGAGCGCATCGCGCGCGGCCATCATGCCGCAGATCCCCGATCCGAGCCCGACCGGGACATAGACCATGTCGAGCTCCGGGAGCGCGCGCAGCAATTCGAGGCTGTAGGTTCCGACCCCTTGCACGAGCCAGGGATGATAGGAGACGACGAAGTGGAGCCCGCGCTCGCGGCTAAGCTCCCGGGCGTGTTCCACGGCCGCCTCGAAGTCGCTTCCATGCTCGATCAGCTCGGCCCCGAAGGCGCGCATGGCCGCGTTCTTGTCCGGTGAGTTGCCCTCGGGCGCGACGATCACCGGCAGCAGGCCCACGCGCCGGGCCGCGAAGGCGAGGCTCTGGCCGTGATTGCCCGTGGTCGCCGAGATCACGCCCCTCGTCCCGGGCTCGGCCTCCCTGAGGCGCTCCATATAGACGAGCCCGCCGCGCACCTTGAAGGCCCCGGTGGGGGTGTGGTTCTCGTGCTTGACCCAAATCTCGGCGCCGCAACGCTCCGAAAGCAGCGGCCAGCAATATTGGGGCGTCTGAAACACCCGATGGACTCTCGCGGCGGCGGCTTCGAGCGCGCCCAGGTCCGGAAGAGAAGGCTCATGCTTCGACATCGACGATACCCTCACAACCCCGCGGCGTCCGGGGGCGGCCTCCTGAGGCGTGGACCCGTGGGGCGGGCCCTGTGGTCCGGGCGCCAAGATGCCGAAAGGGCCGGGTGTGGCAATGATTTTAGTGGTCCCGAGACAGCCGCTGAGGGTACTTTAGCCTTAAATCCGCCAGGGGAAAGACAGCAAATTGGCCCGCCTCAAGAGCCATATCGATCCTTCGAGCAAAGACTTTCAGAACAACGCCGCGGCGTTGAAGGGTCTCGTGCGCGAGCTCGATCTGAGCGTCGCGGCGGCCCGGGAGGGCGGCGACGAGAGAGCCCGCACCCGCCACATCGAGCGGGGCAAGATGCTGCCGCGCGAGCGCGTCTCAGCACTCCTCGATCCGGATACGCCGTTCCTCGAGCTCTCGCCGCTCGCGGGCCACGGGCTCTATGAGGACGACGTCCCGTGCGGCGGAATCGTCACCGGCATCGGCCGGATCGAAGGGCGTGAGTGCATGGTCGTGGCGAACGACGCGACCGTGAAGGGCGGGACCTATTATCCCATCACGGTCAAGAAGCATTTGCGGGCCCAGGAGATCGCCGAGGCCAATCATCTGCCGTGCATCTATCTCGTCGATTCGGGCGGCGCGAACCTGCCCCATCAGGACGAGGTCTTCCCCGACCGCGACCATTTCGGGCGCATCTTCTATAACCAGGCGCGCATGTCGGCGAAGGGCATCCCCCAGATCGCCGCCGTCATGGGCTCCTGCACCGCGGGCGGGGCCTATGTTCCGTGCATGGCCGATCAGGCCATCATCGTGCGCGGCCAGGGCACGATCTTCTTGGGCGGTCCACCGCTCGTCAAGGCGGCGACCGGCGAGGTGGTGAGCGCCGAGGAGCTGGGTGGCGCCGACCTCCATTCCCGCACGTCCGGCGTGGTCGATTACGTCGCCGAGAACGACACGGAAGCGATCGCTCAGACCCGCGCCATCATCGCCAGGCTCAATCGCAAGAAGTCTCTGCCCGCCGACATGCGCGCGCCCCGCGATCCCGCCTACGACCCAAAGGAGATCTACGGCATCGCGTCCGTCGATTTACGCATCACCTACGACATCCGCGAAGTGATCGCGCGCATTCTCGATGGCAGCGAGTTCGATGAGTTCAAGCCCCACTACGCGCCGAACTTCGTCACCGGCTTCGGTCACATCATGGGTTTTCCCGTCGGCATCGTCGGGGTGAGCGGAATCCTCTTCTCGGAGTCGGCGTTCAAGGGCGCTCATTTCATCGAGCTCTGTTGTCAACGGGGCATACCGCTCGTGTTCTTGCAGAATGTCGTGGGCTTCATGGTGGGCAAGAAGTACGAGGCCGAAGGCATCGCAAAAAACGGCGCGAAGCTCGTGACCGCGGTCGCCTCAGCCGAGGTGCCGAAGTTCACGGTGATCATCGGCGGAAGCTTCGGGGCGGGCAATTACGGCATGTGCGGGCGGGCCTTCGCGCCGCGCTTCTTGTGGATGTGGCCGAACGCGCGAATCTCGGTCATGGGGGGCGAGCAGGCCGCGCGTGTCCTGGCGCGTATCCGGCGCGATGCGATCGAGGCCAAAGGCGAGACCTGGAGCGAGGAAGAGGAAGCCGAGTTCATGGCGCCGATCCTCGCGCAATATGAGGAGCAGGGGGAGCCCTACTATTCGAGCGCGCGGCTCTGGGACGACGGCGTGATCGACCCGGCCGAGACGCGAAAGATTCTGGGGCTCGGCCTGTCGGCGGCCTACAACGCACCGATCGAGGCGACGCGCTTCGGCGTGTTCCGCATGTGACGGTGGGCTCGTGCCATGAGTGATGCCCCCAATCTGCGGGTCGAGCTTTCCGATAACAAGATCGCGACGCTGACCCTCAACCGCCCCGAAGTTCACAACGCCTTCGACGAAGGGTTGATCGAGGCCTTGAATGCGGCCCTCGAGGAGCTTTCGGGCCGGGAGGTGCGTGCGCTCGTCGTCACGGGCGCGGGCAAGAGCTTCTCTGCGGGCGCCGATCTCAATTACATGCGCCGGGCCGCCGACGCCTCGGCCGAGGAGAACCGGGCTCAAGCCGCGGCCATGGCCGGGATGATGCGCCGCCTCGACGAATTCAAATCCCCGACTCTTGCCCGGGTCAAAGGCGTAAGCTTCGGCGGCGGGGTCGGCCTCGTCGCCGTCTGCGATATCGCGATCGCCGAAGCCGGCGCCCAATTCTCGCTCTCCGAGGTCCGCCTCGGTCTCGCACCCGCCGTGGTCGCGCCCTATGTCATCCGGGCGATCGGCGCGCGCGCGGCGCGGCGCTATTTCCTGACGGGGGAACGCTTCGATGCCGGGGAGGCCATGAGGATCGGTCTCGTCCACGAGCTCGCCCCGGAGGGCGGGCTCGACGGTTTGCGGGATAAGCTGTTGGGCGAGCTCGTGAAGGGCGGGCCCAACGCGCAAGCCGCCGCGAAACGGGCGGTCGAGCGCTATCGCGATCGCGCGATCGACTCGGCGCTCAGCGAGGACACGATCGATTTGATCGCCGGCTTGCGCGCGACCGACGAGGGGCGCGAAGGCATCACCGCCTTCCTCGAGAAGCGCCCGCCCGGCTGGCGCGGTTGACGCGAGAGAGAGGACGGTCGATGGCCCTGCCCGAGCGCGTCAAGCTCGTCGAGGTGGGCCCCCGGGACGGGCTCCAGAACCAGGCCATGATCCTGCCCGCCGAGGTCAAGATCGAGCTCATCGAGCGCCTGGCGAGCGCCGGCTTGCCGGTCGTGGAAGCCACCAGCTTCGTCTCGCCGAAATGGCTGCCCCAGCTCGCCGACGCGTCGGATGTGCTGAAAAAAATAAAGAAAAAACAAGGAGTTATCTACCCTGTCTTAACACCGAACATGAAGGGATATGAGGCCGCGCGGGCGGCCGGCGCCGAAGCGGTCGCGGTCTTCACGGCGGCCTCGGAGACGTTTCAGCAGAAGAACACCAACTGCTCGATCGAGGAGAGCTTCCAGCGCGCCGAGCCGATCGTCCGGAGCGCGCAAAAGGACGGCGTCGCGGTCAGGGGCTATGTCTCCTGCGTGCTCGGCTGCCCCTATGAGGGCGCCATCGCGCCGGAGCGGGTGGCCGGGGTCGCGAAACGCCTGTTCGAGATGGGCTGCTACGAGGTCTCGCTCGGCGACACCATCGGGGTCGGCACGCCCGCGCGCGCGCGGGCGCTGTTCGAGATCGCCGCCGGCGAGCTCCCGCTTAGCGCGCTCGCCGCCCATTTTCACGACAGCTACGGCCAGGCGCTCGCCAATTTATTCGCCGTGCTCGAAGCGGGCGTCGGCGTGATCGACGCCTCGGTCTCAGGCCTTGGCGGTTGCCCCTACGCGCCGGGCGCTTCGGGCAACGTCGCGACCGAGGACGTGGTGTATATGTTGGACGGGCTCGGCATCGAGACCGGCGTCGATCTCAAGAGCCTGATCGAGACCGGGGCATGGATATCCGAACGGCTGGGACGCGCCCCGGGCTCGAGGGCCGCCCAGGCCTTGGCGGCAAAGCGCGGAAAGGGAGCCTCGAAGTGATGGCGCTGAACCTGCTCATCATGTGCGTCGGGATCGAGAGCGTGGGGCATCTCGAGCGCGTCACGGCCAAGGAGCTCGCCGACGCAAAGCGGCTGAACGAGCCCCCCTACCTCAAGCACTGGACGCGCAATCGTCCCCGCCGCGCCGACGAGCTCTCTGCGGGCGGCTCGCTCTACTGGATCATCAAGGGCGCGATCCGCGTTCGCCAGCCGATCGTCGGGATCGAGGCGCTCGAGAACCCGGTGGGTGGCAAGCGCTGCTGCATCCTGTACGGGCCTGAATTGATCCGCACCCTGCCGGTGCCCCGCGATCCGATGCAGGGCTGGCGCTACCTCGAAGCCAAGGACGCGCCGCCTGATCTCGAGAGCGTGCCGGAGGAGGCGGGCGATATGCCCCCCGAGATGGTGGCGGAGCTGCGTTCGCTCGGGCTTTTGTAAGACCCGGGGCGGGCGGATGAGCGCGCCCATCTTCGAGCGCCCACCCAGCTTGGACGATCCCTTGCGCAGCGCCATCAACGCGCTCTATCGCACGGGCGAGGCCGCCTGCCTCGGTGAACTCCTGACCATCGCGCGCCTTCCCGATGCCACCCGTGGCGCCGTCGAGGCGCGCGCGCGAAGCCTCGTCCAAGGGGTCCGCGCGGCCGGCCGGGGCGTGGGCCTGGATGCGTTTTTGAGCGAATACGGCCTCGACAGCGAGGAGGGTGTCGTCCTCATGTGCCTGGCCGAGGCGCTGCTCCGGATTCCCGATCGCGAGACGGCCGATCGTCTGATCATGGACAAGCTCGCCGAGGCCGATTGGGAGAGCCATCTGGGACGAAGCGACTCGCTCTTCGTCAACGCCTCGACCTGGGGGCTGATGCTGACCGGCCGGATCATCCGGCTCACGGAAGCCGAAGGCGAGAGCCCTTGGACCCGATTCCGCCAGCTCGTCGGGCGCACCGGCGAGCCGATCATCCGCGAGGCGTTCCTACAGGCGATGCGCATCCTCGGGCGGCAGTTCGTCATGGGCCGCACCATCGAAGAGGCGCTCAGCCTTGTGAGGGAGGCCAAAAACGATCGCCATTCCTACGATATGCTGGGCGAGGCGGCGCGCACCATGGCGGACGCCGAGCGCTATTTCGAGGCCTACGCGAATGCGATCGCGGCGATCGGGGCGGACGCGCGCGCGCGCGGTTTGCCGAAGGACGACATCTTCACGCGCCCCAGCATCTCCGTGAAGCTCTCGGCGCTTCATCCCCGCTACGAGTACGCTCAACGAAGGCGGATCATGGACGAGCTTAGCCCCCGGCTGCTCGCCCTCGCCCGGCGCGCGAAAGAAGAGGGGATCGGCCTGACCGTCGATGCCGAGGAGGCGGACCGTCTCGACCTCTCGCTTGATCTCATCGCCGCGACCTACGGCCACGACACGCTCGGGGACTGGCAGGGATTCGGCATGGCCATTCAGGCCTATCAGAAGCGCGCGATCCGCGTCATCGACTGGGCGGCCGAGCTCGCCCGGCGATCGAAACGGCGCATGGCCGTTCGCCTGGTCAAGGGCGCCTATTGGGATAGCGAGATCAAATGGGCCCAGGAGAAAGGCCTCGAGGGCTATCCGGTCTTTACCCGCAAGGCCTCGACCGATGTCTCCTATCTCGCCTGCGCCGCCAAGCTGCTCGACGCGGGCGATGCCTTCTATCCGCAATTCGCGAGCCACAACGCCCATACGCTGGCGAGCGTGATCGAGAGCGCAAGCCCCGGCCAACCCTTCGAGTTTCAACGGCTCCACGGCATGGGCGAAACCCTTTACAGTCAGATCGTCGGCCCCGAAGGTCCGGCCTGCCGCGTCTATGCGCCGGTCGGGAGCCACGAGGATCTGCTGCCTTATCTCGTGCGCCGCCTGCTGGAGAACGGTGCGAACACCTCTTTCGTCAATCGCATCTCGGACCTCGACGCGCCGATCGAAGAGATCATCGCCGATCCCGTCGCCAAGACGACGCACGCCGAGCCCAAGCCTCATCCGAAGATCCCGTTGCCCGCCGATCTCTATGGCGAGGGCCGGCGCAACGCGCGCGGCCTCGAGCTCTCGGACCCGGTCGTGCTGAGCAAATTGGAGGGCGCGCTCGCCGCCGTGATCGAAAAGGAGCGGCAGGCGGGGCCGATCATCGGGGCCGAGCTCCGTCGGGGCGAGGCAAGGCCCGTCACCGATCCGAGCGACCGGCGGAAGGTCGTCGGAACGGTCGTCGAGGCGAGCGCGGAAATGACCGACGAAGCCATCGCAAGGGCCCATGAGGCCTTCCCCGAGTGGTCGGCGGTGTCGGTGGAGGAACGTGCGGCCTGCCTCGAGCGCATGGCGGACCTCATGGAAGGACGGATGGCGGAGCTGATCGCGCTTGCGGTGCGCGAGGCGGGCAAGACGCTCCCCGATGCGCTCGCCGAGCTGCGCGAGGCGGTCGATTACGGGCGCTATTACGCCCAACGCGCGCGCGCCGACTTCGCCCGGCCTGAAATTCTCCCCGGGCCCACGGGCGAGGACAACAGCATCGCCCTCGAAGGGCGCGGGGTCTTTGCCTGCATCGCGCCCTGGAACTTTCCGCTCGCGATCTTCACCGGCCAAGTCGCCGCCGCGCTCGCCGCCGGCAACACGGTGATCGCCAAGCCCGCCGAGCAGACGCCGCTCATGGCGGCCGCGGCCGTCGGCCTCCTGCACGAGGCGGGCGTGCCACCGGATGCGCTCCATCTTCTTCCCGGTCCGGGCGAGGTGATCGGCGCGCGGCTCAC